>NZ_JBTYKD010000342.1:0-9313 GCF_054880495.1 Nostoc sp. | reverse complement strand
TGCAATTAATACTGACTGCGGTTAAAACCGCACGAGCCGTTTCCCTCTCTTTCTCTAAAGCCGCTGAGTTTCCCATATCCCGCGAGGTTCTATGATCGAACAATTTGCATAAATTATTTTGAAGGTAAAGGTACGCACAGGGGTTTATCGGCGCTTTCCTTTGCGTTTTTTTAACGATTCTAAGACTAAAGCTCAGATTATTTTGAATGCCGTAGTTTTCAGTAATAGGTAAAGTTGGAGAAGAAACTCTTGTTTCAACCAATGAAGTTAGTGCTTAAACCTCATCTAAGGGACTTCCAAGAAATAAATAGTTGGATATTTTTTTATTTGGAAGTCCCTAAGTTGAAAACCGTAGTTTTCGCCCTCACCCTAAATCCCTCTCCCAAATCTGGGAGAGGGACTTTGAAATTCTAGCTCCCCTTCTCCCAGATTTGGGAGAAGGGGTTGGGGGATGAGGGCAAATCCTTTTGATCACAGAAGAACTACAGGTTTCAAGATAAACGTGGTTTATTATTAGTTCTTAAATCAGGAAACCCGCTAACTCACTGACTCATCGGTGCGCGTCTATGGATGCAACAGACTTTAGGGACGCACAGATGTTCGCCCCCACAAGTTGATTATTTACGAGCCTTTATTGGAAGTTCCCAACTAAACCTTTGCTTCCAAAGACTTGAGTAACTCGGTATTCACACCCGACTCACGAGTTAGGGCAATTTTGCCAGTGCGGGCGATT
Organism: Nostoc sp.; assembly: GCF_054880495.1. Lineage (NCBI taxonomy): Bacteria > Bacillati > Cyanobacteriota > Cyanophyceae > Nostocales > Nostocaceae > Nostoc > Nostoc sp. Next base: position 8,580 of record NZ_JBTYKD010000342.1, on the reverse strand, counting down.
TCTCTCAAACCAAATTTTTGCAACACCTGCACGATCGCTACCATTTTACCTGGATCTCCCACAACTTCTAAGGTAAGAGAATCTTCTGCCACATCCACGACTCGCGCCCGGAAAATCTGAGACAGTTCGATCACTTCTGAGCGATTGCTGCTACTAGCATTCACCTTCAAAAGCATCAATTCCCGCTCGACGCAAGGAGTTTCGGTAATGTCCTGTACTTTCAGGACATTGACTAACTTGTACAGTTGCTTGGTGAGTTGCTCGATAATGCGATCGTCACCAGGTATAACCATCGTAATTCGGGAGACTCCTCCTTGTTCAGCAGGACCAACAGCAAGGCTTTCAATATTAAAGCCGCGACGCGCAAATAAACCAGAAATGCGGGAAAGAACACCCGCCTCATCTTCTACCAGAACTGAAAGAGTATGTTTCATCTTCGCCAACAGAGGCTAGAGCAGGAATTGAGGAACGCAGACACTAGCTAAGGGCTACGCTAGACGTACTACCGCACTAAAAAAGTCAGTGCGACCTTCTATTTTAAACTTAATAGTTGCACTCATTGCATTTTCTAGAGAGAAATTGGACAGAAATCATACTGCAAGCCGGAATTTCATTGATGCATATCTTTTCATTGGCAGATGCGGCATTTTTGGAAAGCTTTTATAGTCAGATTTGATGAGCCTCTAATATCTAATAGGAGAAAAGTTTATATGGGTTGGTTAAAAAGACTATTTGGAATGGAAAAACCTCAAAATGCAGAAGTAAATCCGACTGCACAGGCTACAGTAGAAGATACTAGTACTAGTGTCGATACTGATACGCAATCGATACCGCCAGAACGTCTGGGATTAAACGGAGAATACGACCAAAGTGGTTTAGCAAAGCGGGTAGCGTTGGCATTTGATGAAGATCCCCAACTCGACGATGTTGATACCCTTTGGGTTGCTCAGACAGGCAGCACTGTAGTCTTGAAAGGTAAGGTTCCTAGTCAAGAAATTCTCAACCAAATGATTACTGTAGCTCGTTCTGTGAATGGTGCTACAGATGTTGACATTAACCAAGCCGCGATTGACTAGGTGGTGAACTACTCCGCCGTAAGACGGACGTAGCTCTCCCAATTCATCGGGAATAGCCTCCAGAACTCCGTAGTACTAGAAAGTCTGACATTCCCTCCTCTTGTCAGGAGTCCTGGTTCCCAAGACCCAAATCTTTTACCCTGAGCGAAGTCGTTGGCGTTCGCGTTAGCGTCTCTGAAAGAGAAGCCTCTCGTTGGCGCAGCCTCTCGAAGAGAAGAGAAGAGAAGGGTTCTCTTGCAACATATACCTCTTAGCTTGGTTTTCGCTTATGGCATTGATGGTCAAGATACTATTTAGCTTACCAGAAAATTTTGGTGACTCGTCATACATCCAGAATTTGTTTTTACCAAGTAAAAAATCAATTCCAGATGCAATCCTGACTTCGTGACGCTGTTCGCGTTCATCACACGCTCACAATCCCCATCTTAGGAATACCTTGTTCGCGTAGCGTCTCGCAGAGAAGATGGGGACTTCCGCGACCCTTTAAGAAATTCAATCATGGCGATCGCACTGCTTACCCTATAGCACAGAAACTATCACATTTAGGGAATAACTAACGGTTAGCGATGCCTGCGGCGGGCTTCGCCTACGCCAATCGATCTCTCAATCCAATCTAAAATAGCTTGGTTGACTTGTTCTGGACATTCATCATGGGGACAATGCCCTACATCCTCCAATTTCAGCACTTCTAATTTCTCGTTGTATTGGGCGAATTGGCTAGCCAGGGCTGGGGGAACAAACCGGTCTTTTTGTCCCCAAATTAACAGCATTGGAATTGTTAAGGTTGGTAATACTGTCTTGACACTGGGACTAAAGTTAATTCCGATCGCAGCTTTAAACAAAGCACTAAAAGCCCTCGCCGAACCTCTATCTTGGGCAGGCTGTGCTAAAATCTCGATTAGTTCATCGGTAATCGCCTCTGGGTTAGCGTAGGCAAGACTAGCCCAACGACGTAGCACCCCAGGACGGCGCACGAAGTTAAACACAGGTTTAAGAATCAACGGCGAAGCAACAATATTTTTAATTGTTCTGACAAGTGGTTGCAGCGCAGGGGGAATTGCTTCTTGCTCTAATGAGGGGTCGGGTAAACTCATCATCACCATACCCCGCACCATATCGGGGTGGGTGGCGGCGGCGGCCATAGAAATCAGTGAACCGTTGGAATTACCTATTAATATCGCTGGTTGACGGATAAATGTTTTCCAAAAGTCGTAAACCTGGTCTACCCAAAATTCAATGCTGTAATTAGCTGCGGCTTTTTCCGAAGCGCCAAAACCCAACATATCTATGGCGTAAACTGTGTGATGTTCACCCAACACCTCTAAATTATGTCGCCAATGACCAATGGAAGCGCCAAAGCCATGTAGCAATATCAGAGGTGTTGTCTGGTGGTGATTTTGGCTAGGGCGAATATAAGTGTAGCGGGTTTGCCAGCCGCGCCAAACCCAATCCCTTTGACTACCAACCCGTTCTTGCCAGTGTACCGCAGTGGTCACACTTACCTCCGATTTATCAGTGTGAAATTCTATTATAAAACTTTGATTTTTCTACATTATTAGAACTTAGGCATTGACAAAAAATACCAAATATGTATTAGGTGAAAACCCACATCTTTCGTAGGGGTTTAGCATGCTTTACCCCTACAGCATCGTCTATTTACGATCAAAGGATAATTAAGAAAAGCCTGAAACAACCTATTTTTTTTAATGCACATTACGATGAATTTGTACAGTGCATAAGTCCTAATTATATGGAAAAAGCTAATCCCCAGCCCCTTCCCTATATTGTTGCAGTGAGCTTAGGCGTAGCCTGCCTTACACTCAAGTGCAAGGCTAATAATTGTAATAATATTTAACATGAGTCGAGATTGTGTAATTTAAATTAAATATTGCAGAGAAATTCTCTCAGAGTCAGTAAAATGACAAATTCAACGATGCAACTGTTTTCTGAATTAGCTACCCTAGAAGTGTAGACTATTTTTTCTCGTCCTGAGTTATTTCAGTATTTTGCCTCTGAGGCATACCAATTTAGACCACACCAAATCCTTCATTAACAGATCCCAGAAATCATAATGGCTGTGATTGAGAAGAAAAGAACTCGCGAACTGCCCCAAATTAACGAACGAATTCGCTTCCCAAAAATTCGGGTCATTGACACTGACGGTGCCCAACTGGGAATTATGCCCCCACAGGAAGCACTGCAACTAGCAGAAGAAAAACAGGTAGATTTGGTGCTAATCAGTGACAAAGCTGACCCGCCGGTTTGTCGGGTTATGGACTACGGGAAATACAAGTTTGAGCAGGAAAAAAAGGCGCGGGAAGCCCGGAAAAAGCAGCACACGGCTGATGTCAAAGAAGTTAAGATGCGCTACAAAATAGAAGAACACGACTATAACGTGCGTGTTAAGCAAGCAGAGCGCTTTTTAAAAGATGGCGATAAAGTCAAAGCCACTGTGATGTTCCGGGGTCGAGAAATTCAACACAGCGACTTAGCAGAAGAATTGCTCAAGCGAATGGCAACGGATTTGGATCCTTATGGTGAGCTTCAGCAAGCGCCAAAAAAAGAAGGACGAAATATGATGATGCTCATCTCACCCAAAAAATAATCCTCTAACTATTTAATAGCCCAAGTTTGAAAATCCCCTGACTTCTAGCTAGGGGATTTTTTAATTTTTCGTTTGGATGCATGCAATATGCGTTTTCGTCTCACATCTGTCATACGTGATTTTCTTCTTAGGGGCAATACATGAATTGCCCCACAGTGGGTCTAGTTTTGCGTAAGTCCTATTACAGACGCGACAGCTTACAGCTATTTTCAGGTAAATAGGGGTTGCTGAAAAAGCTCATTGGTGTCAACTTCAGAAAAAATCTGCTTTGAGAAGGCGTTTTGCCCTCATCCCCTAACCCCGAATCCCAAGTTGGGATTCGGGGAACTAGAGAATTTGCTCCCCTCTCCCAATTTTGGGAGAGGGGCTGTTCTTGTGAGGGTCAAACCTGGAAAGCTTGCCAAGTCTAACTTCTACGTTAAGTTGACACCAATGAGCATTGCTGTGCCCCTACGACAGATGTGGTTCAAATACATGATTTCTGCTGTAATTAGGAATTACGAATTATTTCCGCACCACTACTAAAGTTCCCGTTGAAGCCCATCTGTAAAGATTGTGAGCTTGGTTAACAGGTAAATTTATGCAACCATGACTGACTGGAGTCCCAAAACGGTTATGCCAGTAAGCACCGTGGATGGCATAGCCTCTGTAGAAATACATTGTGTAAGGAACATCAGGAATATTGTAGCCGCTACCTCGCATCCGGTGAGTGCGATACTTAGAATTAATCCGAAATCTACCTATGGGTGTGGGAGTCGATCGCTTACCTCCAGAAATTCGGTATGAATAAACAAGTTTTTTACCTTCCCACGCACGTAAGCGTTGCTCTGACAGGTCAATTTCAATCCAGCGAGGTTGGGATGTTTGCCTGATATTATTAAATAGAGTGATGCTGTTTTCATCGATTGACGTGGCTGTTGCTGTAGCCGAGTTGGGTGTACCTGTTAACGGTGATGACCAAGAAAATAAAGTCACCACCATCAGCGCCACGCCTGTACAAAAAGTTCCAGAGGAACGAATTCCACCATTGCCAATCCAGGTTTGCATTATGCCTCATCTTCTAAACTACGCAAAAATCATCAAGTGAAGTAATTTTCTGGAACACTACAAATTTCCAGATCGACTACTCGCTTTCTGTGGAGGATTTACGCAATTCATCCGCTAACGCTTCTCAAGACAAGTTCTAAGCTAATCTGCGTCCAATTTGCACATTTGTCATTTGTTATTCACTAAGGAACAAGGATTTAATCAAGAGCAACTTTCGCAGGGTGCGTAACGCACCCTGCGAAACAGAAGTTTTGCATTTTGTTTAATCCACATTCCTAATGACTAATTCCAAAGGACAACTTTTACAAAAAATCTGTCTTTTAAATACCTAAATGCAAACTTTTCCCGAATTCTTATTTGCATTTGTAACTTCACAGAGGAATTGTCAGGATTTACGCTTATTTTTTTGGGCAAGTTGTTTAATGCCCTCTTCTATATTTTATTTCAAGTTCAGTAATTCCGACTCCGAAGATTCCCAGCAAGATTTTATGCTGGGAATTACTTAATTGTCTTGATTTGTTGTTATTTATGATTTTACCTAAATTGCTTTTTCGCTGCTTCACCTACTATTTCTGGATAACTACTGGTGTCCCTACTGATGCCCACTCGAATAGCCATTTAGCATGTTTAGGTGCTATATTCACACAGCCGTGGCTGACTGGAGTACCAAATGTCTTACGCCAGTAAGCTCCGTGAATAGCGTAATTACCTTGGTAAAACATTGCATAAGGAACGTTGGGAACATTGTAGTTTTCCCCCCGCATCTGTGTACTTTTGAACTTTGATTGAATCTTAAAAGTACCAATAAGAGTGGGAGTGGATTTTTTGCCAGAGGAAATAGCGTTTCCATAAACAACTCTGTCACCTTCCCAAGCTATTAATCGTTGCTTTGAAAGATTAATTTGAATCCAGCGCTGATCCGATTGTTGTAATGTCTGGATTGTTTGTGCAATCACTTCATTTTTGGAATTCGCCCAAACTTCACTCGTTCCAGTAGTAGTAGTAAAAACACTTAAGGACAATGCTGTACCAGTCAGGAGTATTTGTAAGCAACGCACCCAGTCAGGATAAATCAGTTTTTTCATTTTAGATACACTCACACTCAAATCATCGGCTATTGGGAAACTTATCAGTTTTCACCTTTATTTCCCTATCTACTACTTTAATAGACGTGAATTTTTGATGATTTGATTCTAAGTTAAACTAACTGTTGTATTAGCTTTTTTGCCCTAGATGCGATCGCTTCCCAGTTTCCCTCTGTGACAAGCTTTTTGGGAAATAATCCACCGCTCAAACCGACAGCGATCGCTCCGGCTTCTAAAAATTCTTTGGCATTTTCCAGAGTCACGCCGCCAGTAGGAATTAAGGGAATCTCACCCAGCGGTCCTTGCAAACTTTTGATATAATCAGCCCCTCCCATAGCTTGCACAGGAAACACTTTTACACAACTAGCGCCCTGACTCCAGGCGGTAACAATTTCTGTAGGAGTCAGCGCTCCTGAGATGATCGGCACATCTTTTTGTTGTGCTGCTTGAATCATTGCCGAATCAAGGTGGGGTGTGAAGAGGAATTGCGCCCCAGATGCGATCGCAGATTGTAGCTGCTGCACATTGAATAGTGTACCAGTACCAATGGTACAGCTTGGTAATTGTGAGCGTAGTTGACTGATTAATTCCCCAGCGCGATCGCTATTCCAGGTAATCTCAATCAACTGCATTCCCCCAGATGCTACAGCCATTGCCATTTGCTCTCCCACTTCGATTTTTGGGGCGCGGATGACTGCGATCGCTCGATGTTTTTGCAACTGTGATAACCAAATTTGATTAAGCATTTTAACTGGGAATGGGGACTAGAGAATAGTTTTCCTAATACCTAATTTTCAATTATCCTGGCGATGCCCAAGTGGGGAATCTTGGTAAGAAGGTTGCTACAACTAAGTAGGTAAGAATTAATCAAACTAAGTTACGTAATGTAAAATACTTAAACTGGCTTGTAGTCAGGGTTTCAGCTTTTACTACAAACCTTGAATTATTCACGCCCATTTAAGAGCGCCCGTTGTAGATATCGCCTGATTTTGCTTCCTTTACATTACTTTAGAGACAGTCTTTGAAAATTAAGCTTAATTCTTCTAGTAGAGGAGCGAGCTAATTAAAAGGCATATACTCCAATTACCAAGCAATAGTTTAATACGCTCCTAGTTCAAGACCTACTAGGAGCTTTTTTTAATTGATTATCTACCTTAATGGAGCGGATATCAAAAAACCTAGTAGCAATTAGGGTATTCCTTATGGATATAAATAATTAATTCTGATGGTAGATGTAGTCAACAGATTAAGATTGATAATATTTATTTGTGGGTAACGAAAGTCTACGAAATTAATAACAATGAATATTATTGCTTGGATTGTTTTAGGTTTAATTGCTGGTGCGATCGCAAAAGCTATCTACCCCGGTCATCAAGGTGGCGGAATTCTAGGAACAATCTTGCTGGGAGTCATCGGTGCTTTTGTTGGCGGTAGTTTAGGTGTGTTCTTCAGTACGGGAACATTAACTTTAGCAGCTCCTACTCTTAGCATTCCTGGTGTTGCGCTAGCAGTTCTTGGTGCAATTATTGCGGTTTTCGTGTGGAACCTAATAACTAACCGCAGTGCTGTATAAAAACAAAGTCGCAGTTAATGAATGAGGAAGATTTAGCCTATTCATCTAACTATTGTTATTTCTGAATTAAATAAAAAATAGCGCCAGCCTGTCATTAGGCTGGCGCTGTTTTTTTAATGACTGATAAATAAAATAAGAATTTGTGGAAATCTAATGCCGTGCCATCGCTTAAAATAATATCCATTAATCGTAGGTTGTGTTAGCGTGTCATTAAAATGTTTTGAAACATCGCTCTTTATTCTGCGATGATTTGAGACAGCATATCATCGAACAATTTGATTCTGTTTTGGATATCAGCCTTAGTTCTTCCACCACCTGTAAAAAGCTTTGATTTGTCTTCTATAAATAGCCTCTTTGTCTCTTCAATTACTCTTGGCTTCCGCTCGACTAAAATATCTACTTCGTCCAAATGTCTACTAAACCCAACCATAACTGCATCATAATAGGCTTTATAAGCACTATCCTTCCAGGTGTCAGTCTTGGGATCAAAAGGCTTGAATAATTTTTTGGCGTAAATTTTGTCCGCTAAATCTACAGTTTTAATAAAAATCCCGAAGGGCTGTAATTCTCTGTTGACCATCCATTACCTCATAAAAGTTAAACTCTTTCTCGTAAAGAACAATTGGAGGAACAGGAATGTTGATTAAAAACGATTCGATAAGTCGTGATTGCATCTTTTCATCCCACCGATCCCTTCTTTGGTAAAAAGGGCGCACATCCATATACCCAGGTTTCTTTAGTGCTTCGACAAAACTCGGAAGCTTTTCACGGTTCATTTCAGTGAGTATTCTTTGCTCACCAGACTCATACTTATCGTTAATTTCACTATCAGACATTTGGGTGCGGCTTTGGAAGGCTGATGCTTTCCACATCTGTTCTTCAGTTGGTGCAAGTTGCATTGACTATATCCTCCACAAGTCCAGCGTGATCCGATATTAAATTAGCTGAATATAGCCTAGCGCTTTCTTATGCAGCAAAGTTTTATGATGTTAGATGTTATGAGCAGCTTTAGGGATACTAGCACTACCGGGTATCTAATGCACTTTGATGTCAGTCAATAGCAAAGCTGCATTGAACTTAGGCAAGTATAAATACGCTGAAATTTCCAACTTTTATGAAATTTTCAATAAGTTGCATTAGTCGCTACACACAAAGCGACAATGTTCAGTTAAGCTGTAAGCGCTATGATTAAGG
>NZ_JBTYKD010000341.1:0-6346 GCF_054880495.1 Nostoc sp. | reverse complement strand
AGAGGCAAAAGAAGGCGATGCGCCTTACGGTGCCGTCATTGTTAAAGATAACGAAATCATGGCCGTAGCTCATAACACTGTCAGTAGAGACAATGATCCATCAGCCCATGCGGAAATCAACGCCATTCGCAGTTTAACAGCTAAACTAAAAAACCCTTCTTTAGAAGGTTATAACATATATACAACTGTCGAACCTTGCCCGATGTGTGCAACTGCTTGTGTTTGGAGTGGTTTATCAGAAATTGTATATGGTGCTTCAATTGAAGATTTAATCTCGATAAATCAATCACAAATTAATATATCTTGCGAAGAAGTGATCGCTAAATCATTTAGAAACATCAAAGTTAGAAAAGGTGTTTTAAAAAATGAATGTTTGGAGTTATTTAAATAAGCTGCAATAAAAAACTCCACCCACAAGGGGATGGAGTTTTTGGGCATGGGGAATGGGGCACTTGTACTGAGCGTTGTCGTTGGCGCAGCCTAAGAAGAGAAGTATAGGGCATGGGGAAGAAGTTACCTGTTTGGCCCATATCCTATGCCGTAAGGGTTGAGGCGGCTATCCTTCTCCATCCACTCAATTCCCTTGAGTTTCCCGCCGCTTTCAATAAATTTAATTTTTCCAGATGTAGAGTATGTTACGGCTTGCGTAACACAACGAAAACTCTAGAGGCTAAAATTACGAATTAAAAATTATTTAACTTGGCTCATTTAAATAGGATAAATATGTATTTGCCCAAATTGCAGCTTGAGTGCGATCGCGCAAATTTAACCTGTTTAAAATATTTGTAACATGATTTTTTACCGTTCCCTCAGAAATGTAGAGTTGGTGAGCAATTTCTCGGTTACTAGCGCCTGTAGCAATTAACTGCAAAACCTCTTTTTCTCTAGGAGTAAGTTCAGCTAAACTAGATGGTACAGGCGGTGATTGGGTTGGTGTCGAATGAGAAAACTGAGTCAACAATTTTTTAACTATTCCTGGGCCTAGTGGAGTATATCCTTTATAAACAGCACGGATAGCAACAGCTAATTCTTCTGAAGGTGTATCCTTCAATAAATAACCCATTGCTCCATTTTGCAATGCTGCTGACACATATTCATCATCATCAAAAGTCGTCAGTACTAAAATCTTAGTTTTGACAAAACGTTTTTTAATTTCCCGCGTGGCTGCAACTCCATCCATAATCGGCATTCTGATATCTAGCAATACTACATCTGGCTGAAATTCAGCAACTAAATTAATCGCCTGTTCACCGTTTTCTGCTTCTCCTACTATCTCTATATCTGATTCTAGTTCCAATAAGGCTTTTAATCCTTGACGAATTAAATTTTGGTCATCTACCAGCAACACTTTAATCATTATGTCAACCTTGTTAAGGGAATATTAACTGTAATTTTGCAACCAGAACCAAGAGCGCTATTAATATTAAACTCACCTCCAAATGCTAAAGTGCGATCGCGCATACTATGAAGTCCAAAACCAGTAGTATTTTGCCCCAAATCAAAACCTCTACCATTATCCTGAATTATCAATCGTAAATTACCTCTTGTCGTAGTCAGTTCTAGTTTAACCTCTGTTGCATTTGCATATTTAGATATATTTGTCAATGATTCTTGAGTAATCCGGTAAATAGCGGTATTGATTTCAGGTGGTAGGGAATATTCCAGGTTGATTTGATAAATTGCTAAAATACCATTAGAGCGATGAAAATTTTCTAAAAGACTAGCGAGCGCCAATTCTAAAGATTGCTCTTGTAAGGGATTAGAACGCATAGTAGAAACAGATTGGCGGACATCTTTTAGCGCTTTTGAACCTAATTCTTTTGCTGTTGCTAGAAATGTTTCCGCCTTAATTGGGTTAGATTGCCACAGTTTTAAAGCAGTTTCTAATTGCAGATTTAAAGCAGTTAGAGAGTGTCCTAATGAATCATGAATTTCACGAGCAATGCGGTTACGTTCTTCTAAGGTAGCTTGATTTTCAATTCGCATAGCATATTGACGGAGTTTTTCGTTAGCGATCGCTAATTTTTCTCGACTGTACCGTTCAGATAATACTGCATTCATCATCAACAATACAAAAACTAAACTTAAGCCAAATACGAGCGACCAATTCAAGCTCAGAAATCGAGATCGTTCTTGTGCTTGTGGTGATGCTTGAAAATTGAATAACTGGTATTTGAGTTGTGTAGTAAATAGAAACAAGGTAAATGATAGACTTGTAACTAATAAACGCCCAGGTAGCTGAAAAATTAAACAACTGCGAGTAACTAAAATTATGTAAAGAATTGGAAAAAGGCGAGCAAATCTCTCACCAAAAAGTCCAGTCATTAAAATCAAAAAAATTTCAATAGCTGTGTAGATTACCTTAGTTATCTGGTTATTCCTGGGTAATCTTAAGCCCATTAAGGCGAAAATAATCAGACTATAAATTGACAGTTGTGGCAATATGTTACAAATTGACAAGTCTGGAAATAAACCACAAATTGATAGTTCTGGAAGTGGAGGCTTATGACGAAATTGCCGTAACGGAGGTGGTATAACTGCTGTCAATGCAGTAATCGCCAGTAGTGTCCACTCCAGATAAAGCAGAGACGGAAAAGGATGTTTCTTAATTTGAATTGGACGACTCATTAGTTGCTTCCCTCCAGTTATGAATTAGAGACGCGATTAATCGCGTCTGTACAGGAGTTCCGAATATTTGAGCGGTAGCTTCCGCCGTTTAAACTTTTTGCTAAGTGAGGAATTAAGAGTAAATGCACGATAAAAAAAAATTCACAACTCAGATAGGATTGCTATATAAATCAATCATAATAAAAATCTTCATCATTCTAAACTCCCCACTCCTAACTCTTAACTCCATACTCTTAACTACTTATTGTCAATCATCTTTGTCAAAATTCAATCATGACTTTAGTCATGGGTAAAACCATGACTTTCTCCTCATGTGACTATTGAAGATAAGTTCTTATGATAGTGGCATCCAACCAGGAAAAACCACGAGACAAATAATGAAACTCAAAGTATTATCGCTAGTTGCTGGTGCGATCGCCTTAACTTTAACCGCAACCTCCTTTTCTGTTAACGCCCAAACAGCCTCTCCTTCACCCGTGTTACTTGCACAAAATCCCCAAGGAGGCCCTTGGAAAAACTTGGGTCTAACAGGTATACAAAAAGCCCAAATTAAGACAATTCACGAAAATACCTGGAAGCAAATTGAAGATAACGTTTTCACCCCAGACCAAAAAACACAGTTCGAGACAGCGAAACAAGCGCATCGGGCTGAGTGGGAAGCGCGTAAGGCTCAGGGGCAAACAGGTCAACAGCAACCAGGTCAAGGTCAGCATCGTCATCATCGTGGCAGAAAAGGTCTTTTTGCTAAGTTAAATCTGAGTGAAGCACAGAAAGAGCAAATAAAAGCACTTCGGAAGTCAGAGAAAGAACAGATTAAAGCAGTCTTGACCCCTGCACAGCAGCAACAAATACAGCAATGGCATCAAAATCGTCAATAAAACAATCCCGGATAATCCCCAATCTTTCAAAAAATACTTAATAAGTCTGAGGTGGGCAGTGCTGCCCATCTCATCCCAAAATAAGCATTGTTTTCCATAGCCAAAAATTAATAGACTTCTTGCAGAAGATGCGGAAAGGGGAAAAACTTCATCCCCTTTCCCTTTCCCTATTTATTCCCATGCCCAATTTAGTAGACTTTCAAGCTAGTTATGAGTTATGAGTTAATTCAAAAGTTAATTCAAAACTCCTAGCTTGATTAAGATGTCCAAAGAATTCGCAATTGGTAGTAAAGTCCGTGTCGTGGCACTACCAGCCTACGTCAAAACTGCTGAACCTATGCCCATGCTGCGCCCACCCGATGTAATTCACATTGGCGAAGAGGGTATAGTCATTGACCGCAGACCCGGTGGATATTGGGGTATTCGCTTCGCTAGGGGAGCCTTTCTCTTAGATAGCCAATACATCGAAAGCACAGATACCCCTCCCGAATCTCATTTAGAGTGAGATTAGTAGTAACCAAGAATTGTAAACTTGTGTAAAGTTGTGATTCTGGTTTCCACCATGATTTCCCGCCGCACTTTTTTAAGCATATTATTTGCCAGCTGTATTTCTATCATCAGCTGGCTGAATTTTACCCCTGCTGCTGATGCTCTTGGTGGTAAACTTCCTGCAATTAATCAACCCGCGCCAGAGTTTACTTTGCCAACCAACACAGGTGATGGCAAAATTTCCCTCTCTGACTTGCGCGGTAAGTGGCTAGTCCTCTACTTTTATCCTAAAGACTTCACCTCTGGTTGTACTATAGAGGCTCGTCGTTTTCAGCAAGACTTACCCCAATACCTCCAAAAAAACGCCCAGATTATTGGTGTAAGTGCTGATGATATTGATTCTCACGCCAAATTTTGTGATTCAGAGGGACTAAAATTTCCCCTGTTGGCTGATACTGATGGTTCAGTGAGTAAAGCTTATGGTTCGTGGCTCGGTTTTTTATCTATGCGCCACAGTTTTATCATCGATCCTCAGGGCATCTTGCGCGAGACTTTTGTCAAAGTCAACCCAACTATTCACAGTTCAGAAGTGCTGGTACGACTAGAAAAATTACAGTCCGCAACTTCTTAGACCTCAATTAGGGATTTCCAACAAATAAATTATCCAATCTTGTAGGGTGGGCAGCGTTCGACTGACTTGTACTGAGCGTTGTCCAAGTAGCGCTCACGCCGAAGTCTTGCCCGCCTTTAGCTATGGGCGGACGAGACGCCCACCCCACAATAAGTAGTTGAGTATTATTTTTATTTGTCAGTCCCTTAACTAAATAAGGGGCTTAAGTTCCTTGTTATCTGCATTCTTCTTTAAGGTAGAATAAACCCATCTTTTTTGAGTACAGCTTTGACTTGACTACCAGATAGAAACTCGACAAAGTCTTTGGCAGCAGAGGTATTTTTACTGCTTTTAATTATTGCTACCGGATAGACAATCGGTGAGTGAAACTTATCATCAGCAGCGACTACGACTTTTACCTTGTTGGAAATTTTGGCATCAGTGGCATAAACTAAACCCGCTTCGGCGTTACCACTTTCTACTGCTGCTAAAACTTGACGCACATTGTTAGCAAAAACCAATTTTGACTTGACCCGATCATAAAGTTTCAATTTCTTTAAGACTTGCTCCCCATATTGACCGGCGGGTACACTTCTGGGTTCACCGATGGCAATTTTTTTAATCTTACTATCTGTTAAATCGTAGAAGCTACCGATGCCAACAACATCCTGAGCTACAATCAAGACTAGACGGTTATTTGCTAGGTTAGTACGGCTACCTGTTAGCAACAGTCCTTTTTGTTCCAAGGCATCCATTTGTTTTTTCCCAGCAGAAATAAAGATATCTGCTGGTGCCCCTTGCTCAATCTGTTGCTGTAAAGCACCAGAAGCCCCAAAGTTATAACTAATATTCACATCTGATTTACTTTGTTGGTAAAGAGGCTTAATTTCTTCCATTGCCTCTTTTAAGCTGGCGGCTGCGGACACGAGTATGCTGGTGTTTGACTGTGCTATTACAGGAGAAGGAGTAACCAACGGTAAAGCAATTGCTAGCAGCAAGCCAGCAATCGCTATACCCAGAAAGCCAAAAAGTTGTCTTCTTTTCATAAAAAAGGTGTTTGAGAGGTTTTTTTCTAAAATTGATGCTAGGTAGAATCGTAACAATAATACCAAGATTTGGCCAACTATATCGGTAAAATTATGCCTAGAAAAGAACAAGGGTGGGTCACATTCCAAACCTCAGAGGAGGAGCGAAAGATTTTGGAAGACTTTTGTGACCAGTCTCAGCGAACTAAGACAGAGATTCTTCGGGAATTGGTACGTGGTCTTAATCAACACTCTTCACCATCCAACTCGCTACCAACCATAAACACAGAAGATAAAGATATCTACACTCAAAAGCCTGAGATAGAAATTAGTATTCAAAAGAAACCACTCAAAGTTAGCTCCCGTAATATTCTAAAGGGTGTTGTTAAACGAGTTGTCAGTGGAGCCGTTAATAGTGAAGTAACGCTGGAGATTGTTCACAAAGTTATGTTAACTTCGATTATCACCAGAGTATCGGTTGAAGAGTTGGGTTTGTCTGAAGGGAAAGAGGCTTATGCTGTTATTAAGTCCAACGATATAGTTATTGCCAGTGAATAGGCTGTGGCGATCGCTATTCTTACAGAAATTTTCGTCTTAAATAGACCACGCGGTAGGGGCACAGCAATGCTGTGCCCCTACAACATCTGTGGTTCAATTAAATGAAAAATGAAACAGCTCTGCCTTAACCCAATGCGCTTGGTTAAGTTTTGTCATAC
>NZ_JBTYKD010000340.1:0-9156 GCF_054880495.1 Nostoc sp. | reverse complement strand
GCTACGTAGTAGCGTCTTTGCAGGAGATGGGTATTGCCCCGAACAAAAAAATCATTCTTTTCAGCTATTGTTTGCGTAAGTCCTGTAAGCAATGCCCCATACTTCTCTTCTTAGGCTGCGCCAACGCCAACGCTACTTCGACCCTTCTCTACTTCAACCCTTCTCTACGAGACGCTACGCGTAGCTTGCTTCCACGAAGTGGTACGGCAAGCTCAGGGCATCGCGCTACGCGTAGCTTGCTTCCACGAAGTGGTACGGCAAAGCTCAGGGCAACGCGTCGCTCAGTACCCTTCTCTACGAGACGCTACGCGAACGGCAAGCTCAGGGCAGGCAAAGTCAGTACAAGTGCCCAATGCCCAGCGAATATCAAAGCTTTTGTTTTTTTCCTGATTGTATTAATTTTATCAGGAAGCAGTAAGGTAGAGTAGTGGCATAGCTGATGGCAAGAATTCTTTGTTATCAACTATATATTGAGAAAAGTGGTGTGGTAATCGGAAGACTGTCTAAGACAGGTCTTTAGGAACGTAGATTAAATAAAATGGAAAACTTTATCCTGTCTCTCAATCCCTCTCCTTTATAAGGAGAGGGATTGAGGGTGAGGTAAGCCAGGGAGATAAATTGTATGTTATTTAATTCTTATTCCTTAGTACAGAAAATTATTCATTGCTGCTGAAAAAAGTGAATTCTATTCGCTCTCAGTAAGTTTACTTACCAATATTGCTATCAAAACCACTCATACTATATAAGGTTATACTAATTATCTAGTAAGCAATTATTTGCTCTTGCTATAAAAGAAGATAATCTAGATGTTAATCACCAATTAAAGTGTTTGCACAAGCTAGACTGATTTAGTGATTTTTGCGGGAAGGCAAAGAGGTTTGAGAAATGCCAACTCCAAAGCCAACCCCTATCGACAACAGTTCAGAAAGCAAAAAAGTGCCAGCCGAAGAGCCATCGACAGACGAACTCCCGACCATAGAATTTCCCTCACGAGGGAAACTCAAAGCCAGTTCTTGGCGCATCCATCAAAAAATTGGCTATGGGTACTTTGTAGCGATCGGAATTGGCTTTTTTGGCTCACTGACTGGGCTAGTAATCGCCAACTACTACCGGGGAAAGGAAGTTAGGCAATTCAATCAAGCCTATGAACAAGGACAACTACTGAGTAATTATAAAGATGCAGTAGTCGGGGCGCAATTACATAGCTCTAACTTAGTTGCTGTATTGGAAAATTCACAACAGCTAAAAAGCAAAAAAGCCGATTTTCTGAAGAATGTTGAAAAAACTAAACAATTAGAGTCAAAAATTGCCGGATTTATTGACAGTAAACCTAAAAGACTAGCAGCAACAAGTTCGACTTTACAGACGTTATTGCTAGATTACAAGACTAATTTAAAAGCTTACGTTGACCAGATCGAGGTCGTCTTACAGAAAATTGACTCCCAACAAGTGCAGCCTCAGCAAATTTCTTCTGCCCGATCGCAGTTATTGACAATTATGGCTGGTGAAACAGCTATGCGGTTAGACCAGCTTTCGCAAAACTTGACTAACATCCTGCAAACGGCTGAAGATCAAGAGCAAGAAAGGCAAAAAGCCGTTTATGAAGCAAAAATAGTTGAGCGATTTATTGTGATCATGAGTATGCTGGTTTCGGTAGCGATCGCAGCTATTGTAGCTTGGCGTACCAGTCGCGCGATCGCTGAACCAGTTATTATTGTCACTCAAGTAGCAGAGCAAGTTGCCAGAAAATCTAATTTCGATTTGCGGGCGCCGGTCACCACTGAAGATGAAATTGGCTTACTCGCCAAATCTCTAAATCATCTGATTGAGCGAGTATCGGAGCGAACAAAAGAACTACAACAAGCTAAAGAATTAGCCGAAGCTGCTAGCAAGGCAAAAAGCGTATTTCTGGCGAATGTCAGCCACGAATTACGCACACCATTAAATGCTGTGATTGGCTTAAGCCAACTTTTAGAAGACGACGCTACCGATCTTGGTTTATCGGCAGACTTTATCACAGACTTAGAAACAATTAACGCTGCTGGTAGGCACTTACTACAAGTTATTAACGACATTCTCGACTTGTCAAAAATTGAAGCCGGGAAAATGACCCTCTATCCAGAGATATTCGAGATTGCGACGCTGATTCATAACGTCGTCCTCACAGTCAAACCAGCTATAGAAAAAAATGCTAATGTTTTACAAGTGGATTTTGATCAGCAACTTGGCACCATGTACGCCGATCAAACTAGGATGCGGCAGGTGTTGTTAAACTTACTCAGCAACGCCAGTAAATTCACTACAAACGGCAAGGTGACACTGACTGTCAACCTAGAAAAGGATGAATTCCGACCAGAGGCACCTTTGGGCATGATTACTTTTACTGTTACTGACACAGGTATAGGGATGTCTCAAGGTCAACAGCAGCAGTTATTTCAACCTTTTACACAAGGAGACACCTCCACTACGAAAAAGTATGGAGGAACGGGACTGGGGTTGGCAATTAGCCGCCACTTCTGCCAGATGATGGGTGGTGAGATTATTGTCAAAAGTCAGCCGGGAGTCGGGTCTACTTTCACAATTCGCCTGCCAATGACTGTTCAGGATTGAATTGGGCATGGGGCATTGGGAAAACACTTTCTTTCTTCATCCCTTTGTCTCCCTTGTCTCCCTCATCCCTCTCATCTTGGAATCCTCAGCCAAATTAAGTAATAATACTTACCTTTCCCGTATCCAAGTCGTAACGACCCCCGACAATTTTCAATTTACCTGATCGCACTTGCTCAGTTAAAAGTTGCGATCGCTTCAACCGTTCGATTTGATATTGGACATTTGCCACCACAGCATTTTCAACCGCATCACCCGGCTGATTCTTGACCTTTTTCAGGGCTGGCTTAATTGCCTTCACAAAAGTACTAATATCACCGAGTAACGATTCATTTTGGACAGCTGCGGTTACAGCCCCACAACGCTCATGACCCATCACCATCAGCAGTGGAGAACCTAACAAGACGACCGCATATTCAATACTGCCGATCGCTTCATGGGTGGCAATATTTCCGGCAATCCGAACATCAAAGATGTCCCCAATGCCCTGATCAAAAACAATTTCTGCGGGTACTCGTGAATCCGCACAACTGAGAATAGTTGCAAATGGATGTTGAGCTTGAGCAACTTCCTGCAACCGCAGCGCAGTTTGATCGGGGTATTGGGGTTGATGATTAACAAATCGCTGATTCCCATCCATCAGTTTTTGCAACGCTGCATCGGGATTGAGGGATTCAGGGGAAGTTGAGGGTATTTCGGCAGCTTTAGCCTGTTCAACCTGCCAGAGTAAATCACTGGCATTTAGCATCATCCCAAATGCCCCGGTCATTCCCAACTTCAAAAAGTCACGACGTTCCATGAAATGCTTCATTGAATTTATCACTCCCTTAAATCGATGCGACACATCTAACTGAGCGAATCTCCATCACATCGGAAACGTAGCAAGTACCTCCGAACTTGTTGAGAAGTGGTTTGATATTTTCGACAACAGGCTTGAGTTGTTCTGGCATACAAAATGCGAGGATGTAAACATTATCAAGCATGGTCATGTCTAAATCTTCACTAGTTCCTCGTAATCCTTTACCAACAACATTTCTAATTACGGCATGGCTATGTACACCCGACTTGTCTAAACTATCTAAAATTTTGGCAAGCTCAAAGGAGTTGGCGATAATTTCTATCTTTTTAACTACGTGCATATTATTACCTCCAAAATAGGTTAATTCCGTAGAGATATAACGGAATTCCCACAATAATATTGAACGGAAATGTTACTGCTAGAGCGGTAGAAACATACAGGCTGGGATTGGCTTCGGGAACAGTCATCCGCATCGCAGCTGGGACAGCAATGTAAGAAGCACTGGCACACAATACAGCGAATAATAGCGAATTTCCCTGAGGCATACCGATAAATTTGGCAATCACCAACCCAATGCCT
This sequence comes from Nostoc sp., assembly GCF_054880495.1. Taxonomy (NCBI): domain Bacteria; kingdom Bacillati; phylum Cyanobacteriota; class Cyanophyceae; order Nostocales; family Nostocaceae; genus Nostoc; species Nostoc sp. Next base: position 5,171 of record NZ_JBTYKD010000340.1, on the reverse strand, counting down.
GCATTCAGTATTGGAATTAGTATCGCAAATAAAATCAGGAAAACTCCGGTTTTTTGCAAGTCTTTAATTCTTCTAGCAGCGACCAGTCCCATATCCAGTAAAAAGAAGGTGAGAATGCCATAAAACAACCCTTGAGCAAAGGGTTCTAATACTAGCCAACCGCGTTGTCCGGTCAAGACACCTATTAAGAGGCTACCGACTAGTAGAAAAACTGAACTATTAAGAAATGCTTCTTGCAAAACTTCCGACCAAGAAAACTCTCGCTTTTCATCGGCGGTGAATATATTCACCAAGATCAGACCAACAATGATCGCCGGAGATTCCATCAGGGCAAGAGCTGCTACCATGTAGCCATCATACTGAATACCAAGCTCACTCAGAAAAGCCCCGGCAGTGATGAAAGTGACGGCACTGATAGAACCGTAGGTTGCGGCGATCGCCGCAGCATCGTAAGTATCCAATTTCAACTTTAGAATAAAAAAGGTGTAAATTGGAACAAAACAAGCCATCAACATTGCTGCCAGGAGCGTGAGAATTACTTCCTGATTCAGTCCGCTTTTGATTAGTTCTACCCCTCCTTTAAAACCAATGGCAAACAGCAGATACAACGAAAGGAGTTTGGGCACTGGTGGGGGAATTTCCAGATCAGACTTGACAAAAACGGCAGTCATGCCTAAAAAGAAAAACAGAATAGGCGGATTCAAAATGTTGGATACAATTAAGCTAAAATCCATATCCACCCCTCTTTATACTGGTGAAACCTGCAATTAAAGAAATTTTCATCTTTAAAAATCTAATGGTTCAATCATGATGTATCGTGTATTGCCACCCAATGTCAATTGGGTACTCAAGGAGTGAATAATCCGATTGGTGACTATACTCTCAGTTAGGTATTACAGCGTTTTTCAAGCAAATAAACCACAGGCTAGGGAACATTGACGTATCCCTACGGGAATGTGTAGTTCAATTAACTGAAAATAGCTGTAAGCTCTGTTGACAATAGAACAAGTGAGAGTTTGCCCACCATGTTTTGATGTTTGATTCCCCGTCGTTGATTTTACGACACAACGCGCAGGAATAACTAGCAGCTAACTTTTCTACGTAGAAAAGTTAACGTATTGTCGGGGCAATTCATGAATTGTCACGACACAAGCCTTGTCTAAATCCCAGTATTTTTTGATTTACAACAGTTTGGTAAACCCCGCTTGCTGGAAATGACGGTCAGATGTAAAGGCTTGAGTAATCCCCTGGTGTGTCATGACCGCAAAGCTAATACAGTCAGTTAGCCCCCAATCTTTATCAGGACGCTGACTGTATAATATCCAACCTTCATCCAGCAATTTTTGGTCGAAAGCGATGATTTGCACACTTTTTAAGAGTCGCAAACTGTTGATGAAAGCAACTGTCTGAATACGGCTGACTGGTATACATAGAGCATCTGCAACCTCCAATAATACAAACTCTGTTGTCACCAAAGATGTTTCTGAGCCCAAAAGTCTATCCATTACCTCATTTGCCTGGTGATGAAGATTATCCCTAACATTAAGAAGGGCAATCCAGGCAGCTGTGTCTACAAAAACTTTCGTCAAGGTTATGATTCTCGCTTTGGCATTCCATAAAGATAATGGTCATGCTGGTGTGCCAAATCGCCTATATCTGTATCAATTGCACAGTTTTTAATTAACTGCCTCAGTTTATCCCAATCTGAGTCTTCTGGCGTTGCTGGCCCAGGTGTGCGGTTTTCTTCGACAAACACGATTATAACTGACTGCCCCTCATGCCCTTCAATTGGTTCGTTAGGATGAACCACACCATTTTGGAATGTGCCTTTGACTGACAGCATAGCTTTTTATTGCTTCTACATAAATCATGATAGAGTACCATTCTGGTTAAGAATATTGCCACACAATCTTTATTGACCAAGTTTCGTTAAGATGTTGTAACCTGGGCAATAGCGACTCTCTCAGGCGATCGCTTTTTCACATCCATGACTACAACACTCGACTTTCTCAGTCACCTTAACCCTAGCCAACGTCAAGCTGTCGAACATTACTGCGGCCCGTTGCTAGTTGTTGCTGGCGCAGGTTCCGGTAAAACACGAGCGCTGACTTATCGCATTGCAAATCTGATTCTGAAACACCGTGTGAATCCAGAAAATATCCTGGCGGTTACTTTTACCAACAAAGCCGCACGGGAAATGAAAGAACGGATTCAACGGCTGTTTGCGGAACAACTGGCTATGAAACAACATGGTCAGCGTTTTGATTTGTTGACAGAATATCAACAAATGCAATTGCGATCGCAAGTTTACAAAAATACGATCAAAGACTTATGGTGTGGCACTTTCCACAGTCTATTTTCTCGCATTCTCCGCTTTGACATTGAAAAATACGTAGACGAAAAAGGACGTCGGTGGAATCGCAATTTTTCTATCTTTGATGAATCTGATGTTATAACTCTGATCAAAGAAATCGTTAATAAACAGCTAAATTTAGACGATAAGAAGTTTGACGCTCGCTCTGTTCGCTACGCTATTAGTAATGCTAAAAACCAAGGTTTATCACCTCAAGAGTTTGAGCAAGAACAACCCAATTATCGCGGACGAATAATTGCTCAAGTATACAATTTATATCAAGATAAGTTAGCACAAAACAACGCTCTCGACTTTGATGATCTAATTCTCGTACCAACTAGATTATTTCAACAAAATGAGCAGGTATTGGGTTACTGGCATCGCAAATTTCACCATATCCTCGTAGATGAATATCAGGATACTAACCGCACTCAGTATCAACTCATCCACTTATTAGTTACTAATGGCGAAACCAGAAAGAGTGAATGGAAATGGGAAAATCGCTCAGTTTTTGTTGTCGGCGATGCAGATCAATCCATTTACAGTTTTCGGATGGCAGATTTCACCATCTTGCTGGGATTTCAGGAAGACTTTGGTGATGGTTTGGTAGATGATGACACCCGGACGATGGTTAAGCTTGAGGAAAACTATCGTTCATGTGAAAACATTCTGCAAGCGGCTAATGAACTGATTGAAAATAACACCCAACGGATTGATAAAGTCCTGAAAGCGACGCGGGGCCCGGGTGAGCAGATTACTTGTCACAAAGCTGATGAAGAACTTGCAGAAGCGGCATTTGTAATCAATCAGATTCGCACTTTAGAACAGCAAAATCCAGAGTTGAACTGGGGTAGTTTTGCCATACTTTATCGGACAAACGCGCAATCTCGCCCTTTTGAAGAATTGTTGGTGAAATATCAAATTCCTTACACAGTTGTGGGCGGAATGAAGTTTTACGATCGCAAAGAAATTAAAGATGTCGTCGCATATTTAAGAGTGATCGCTAACCCAGCTGATACAGTCAGTTTATTGCGAGTCATCAATACTCCTCGGCGGGGAATTGGCAAAACCACTATTGATGCTTTGGTAAACGCCTCTCAGCAATTAGGAACAACTCTGTGGGAAATACTCAGCGATGAGACATCAGTTAATACATTAGCTGGACGGGCGACAAAAGCTGTAAATAGCTTTGCCGAAATGATTAGCCGTTGGCAAAAACAAATCGCCACAGTTCCCGTAACTGAGGTGTTGCAAGGAATAATAGAAGACTCTGGTTACGTTCAAGACTTGATGAATCAAGGTACAGATGAAGCGACAGATCGGGTACAAAACGTCCAGGAACTTTACAACGCCGCGCTGCAATTTCAAGAAGAAAACGAAGAGGTTTCCCTTCGAGATTTTCTAAGTAGCGCCGCCCTCAGTTCGGATTTGGATAACTTAAAAGAAGGACAAACAGCCGTTTCTTTGATGACTTTGCACGCTTCCAAAGGTTTGGAATTTCCCGTAGTATTTTTGGTGGGATTAGAACAAGGGCTATTTCCCGGCTACCGATCGCTAAGTGATCCCGCATCTTTGGAAGAAGAACGCCGTTTGTGTTATGTGGGGATTACTCGCGCCCAAGAAAGGTTATTTTTATCACACGCGCGGGAACGTCGTTTGTATGGTTCTCGTGAAGCCGCCATGCGATCGCAATTTCTCGACGAATTACCAGAAGAATTATTAAGTACTAAACATCTGAGTCGTCAAACTTATACTAAAAGTACCTCTACTTCTAGTGCGAAACCAGATACAACGCAGAATTGGCAAGTGGGCGAGAGAGTATTACATAAAACCTTTGGGCTTGGTGAAATCACTCATGTTTTCGGAACGGGTAATAAGATGTCTGTGGCAATTAAATTTGCCAGTTTGGGACAAAAAATTGTTGATCCAAGAGTAGCGCAGTTGCAAAGAGTAGAGTGATACAGCCACAGATCCCCGACTTCTTTGAGAAGTCGGGGATCTTGTTTTTCATATTTCAATTTCTTGAAAGTGTTCAACAATGGGAGATGGATCATAAAAATGATGCAGAAGTTTTTTCCACTCTTGAAACTCAGCAGAGCCTCTAAATACAACAGTATGAGCTTCTAAATTTTCCCATTTAACAAGTAATAAATATTTACCTTTGACTTCTATGCACCTATGCAGTTCATGAGATAAATATCCGTTAATTGAGGAAATAAGATTGGAAGCTTTTTTAAAAGAAGCTTCAAAATCAGATTCTAGCCCTGGTTTGACATAAAGCATCACTGCCTCAAGAATCATAAGCTTTTTTGGTGATAATTAAACTAATGTTATATTGTTAAGGGAAAATTTATTAATAAAACCTTCCTAAAATTTTGTGACTATAAAAATAATGCAGGTGATACATGGAAAAAATTTCATAGTGCTTTGGCTTACAGCAGTTTTCATGTATTTGAACCACATCTGTCGTAGGGGCACAGCAATGCTGTGCCCCTACCGCGTGGTCTATTTACCTGAAAATAGCTGTAACTAGCAGGATTAAGAATGAGCAGATATATTTTGAGTGCTGCTGCCAAACAAGATTTAAAAGATATAAAAAACTATATAATTCGGTTTAATTTAGGTGCAGCTGAACGCTTTCTTGATGCTTTTGAGGAAAAGTGTGTTTAGAAAGCAGATTTTCCCGAACTTGGGCGTAGTCGTGAGGAACTAGCACCCAGCTTACGCAGTTTGCCAGTGGATAAGGGACTTCCAAGAAATAAAATATACAGCCAATAGAAATGATAATCATTATAAGGGGGGGGGGTAGTCTTGGGTT
>NZ_JBTYKD010000339.1:0-8153 GCF_054880495.1 Nostoc sp. | reverse complement strand
AAAGCCTAAAAACCTTAGCTGAGGTTGCTGGAAATAGCTTAAATCCATATCGTCATTTTTTGAAAATTTAGTTTCGCACCGGGAACTAGTCTAAACTCCAGTTAACTCTGCTGCGATCGCAAATGAACGCTTGTGTTAGTCCCAAACCATCGGCTGAAACCCTTATTCTTCTGTAAACTTACAAAAGTTTTCGATCTACTGTCTTTGGCAGATGAGTTACTTGAATCAAAGCGACCACCTACCAAAAGTTTCAGGTTAGGTAGAATCTCGACCAAATCCTGTACATAAACTCCTATGTCATCTGCACCATGTTGCCCAGCAAGTCCAAGTTGAGAACTGAAGGAACCTGGTTGCGCTCCATACACTGGATTAAAAATATTAATTGGAGCGAGGAATGCACCGGCAAAATTAGTGCTTAATTCTCTTCTATATAGCTCTACTCCAATTAAAACATTGTGATGTATTGAGCCAGTGTCAAACTTGCCAAATAATTCATTCAGGAATGTATAGTTTTCACTTTGTTCTGGCCCTTTTAAGACAAGACGATTGATTGTGCCATTGGCATTCAGAGTTGGTGAATAGTAATATATGTAAGAGCCTAAATCTAGGTTAGCTAGAAGCGCGTTAAACCCTTGCTTAAAGCTCCAGTTGTCACTAAACTTATGTTCAAGGGTATAAGTAATCGAGGTTGAATCCAAGTGGCTGTTGTCTAAACTTGGTTCTGAGAGAGACCTGTTGATGGGGAGTTGTAATGATTGAGGTACAAGTGGGAGTCCACTATCAAAGGCGAAATTGGAGCGTTGATATTCGACTTGGGTAGAGAAAGTTGTCCTTTTGTCAATTCGCCAGGTCAAAGCAGGTGCGAGTAAGAAATTCTCATTGTTAATAAAATCACGGTAGCTACCTGAATTTTCATATGAAGCATTCAGCCGATAGAGAAGAGAGTCTGGTCTTGACGCACCACCTGCCGATCCTCGATCACCTGACGCGGAATCACCTGAACTGACAGAGGAATGTCGCGCAGTGGTATCGAAAACTTGGTTCCTGTGCTGGCGTTGGGTACTTTGTAACTATCTTCCGGTTCGCCCGTCACCAGCAGTTCAATCGGTTTTTGACCTTGATTTGTTGTTTGTTGTTGTGAGGAGGATGCAGTTGGTGTCAGGGGGAAAATCAGACCTTGGTTGCTGTCAAATAGCTCGACTTTTGGCACACTCGTACAACCCTTCACTGTCACCAAAATGCTATTAGCATTCTGATTCACTATCATCAGTAAACCAAAAAGTTTTCCTCAAAGAGCGATCGCTAATTGCAGCTACGTAAAGTACAGTGCTATAGGCTACCTATTATATAAGTAAAATTAATATTGCTATAAAAGGTTTCAAAAGATGAAATGATGAGAGTGGTGTGTAGTACATTGGCTTGAAGAAATTTGGCTGTTTCATTAAAAGAACTGGCAATAACCGACTCAGAAACCCTAGATGAGGTGATTGGATGTTTAATAGAAAATTTTTCTATTAAAACTCAAGGAGTATGTGACCAACAAACTTTATTTGAGATTCTTCTAAAAGCAGCAAGTAGTGGAGATAGCATTGAGAATACAGCTAAATTATTAAAAAATGTTCCCACAGCCAACGATGTTAGGTATCATCTAAAGAAAATTAATAATTTTGCGGAATTAGAGTCACAAATTAATCTTGCATTGAAAAGTCGAATTCCTTTAGGGTTAAAAAAAGGGTGTTTAAAAATAGCGATTGATTTAAATTTAATTTGTTATTATGGTAAGCCAACATTAGAGGAATTACCCTATATATATCGAAGTCAAGTAAAATCCGGCACTCATTCATTTTAGGCTTACGCAACTTTATATGTGATTACTAAGAATAAGCGTGTAACTCTTGCTGTTAGAGGGGTTCGTCGGCTAGATACTAGTGTTGCTATCATTACTTATTTATTAGCAGAGCTTGACTCTCTCAAAATTAATGTCAAAAAACTCTATTTAGACAGAGGGTTTTTTAATACTCCAGTAATTCGGTGGCTACAAGCATTAGATATGCCCTTTCTTATGCCTGCTATTAAGACGGGGAAGCAAGGAGGAATTAAACAATTTCTCAAAGGCAGGAAAAGTTATAAAACTAGTTATACAATCACTCTTTAGTAAAGATGATTCAGTAACTTTTAATTTAGGTATTATCTGTAAGTATCGTAAAGGAAAAGGAAAGAGTAATCAACGTAGAGTTCAATACTTTGTCTATGTTATATATAAAATTAACACTAATTTAGATTACATTTATCAAGATTATCGGAAAAGATTTGGAATTGAAACTAGCTATCGGCTCAAAAATATTTGTCGAATTAAAACTAATAATAAAAATCCTGCTTTCAGATTACTATTTGTTGGTATCTCCTTTCTTTTAGTGAATATTTGGGTGAATCTCCTTTGGCGCAGAATCAGTCATAAGAGGAAGGGCAGCCGATTAATTTATCGCACATTTTTCACAATCAAACAGATGTTAGCCTTTTTATCTCAAGCTCTACAGCGTAAATATCAAGTAGTTGAAGCTATTTATCTTCCGTCGGGTTAAGGTCAACAAATTACAAAGCAGATAAACATAAGTAATTATTATTACTGCTATGTCTGCTGATTAGAGTTTGGCGATTTAAAAGTATCAGAAGCTACAAAATATTTGGTAGTTGCTGTTTTTTCAAAAACTTTTTGGTTTACTGATCATTACCTCCGTGATTCCATCACGAGGATTATCAGCCCGGAAGGAATTGCCTGATGGTAAACGCAGTTGAGCATTAGGAATAACAGCGCTTAAGGTGTTCCCCTCATTCTTGATTGTGGTTTGCAGCTGATTAGATGTAGGAGTTTCTAAGATGACTTCTAGACCACTAGCAGTTGAGTTCAGGCGCACACCTGTCACTTGTTGTATGACTTGATTTTGTGGAACCTCTTGCGCCAGCAAGTCTTTGACGCTGGTTTGGGGACGTGGAATATCACTCAGTTGGGGAATATTTGTGATCGGTACTTCTGAATTTATTGCCTCTTTTTTCCATTGCACAGTGTTGACTTTTTCTACATCACCATAAGCAGGAAAATTCACAAAAACTGATACAACTGCTGTTAAGCACATCCAAATAGATAATTTCTGTTGTTCCACCCTACTTCCTTAACACCCTCAATGGCAAATTGCACCCACAACAAGTTTCTAAAAAGCTACGAAGAGGTTTTTAGAGGCGCGACTAAAGTCACGTCATAAAATATTTCAATAGTCTTGAAAATTGCACAAAAGCTTCAAACATTATGAGGACAGCATCTCTCATAAGTCAAATGAGAATCTGTCAAATCTAGCGTTATATTTGAAAAAACGTCAGCGACAGCAATAAATGAATCATTTGTCAATATTAAGGTTAAAAAATAGTCTGACTCAGTTGAAGTTTTTCTTCCCAAGTTGTACTCAATCGAGTTATATAATTTTATCTACAAAAAATTCCAATACCCTGCAATACCAATGCATTCCCTTGAAATGTTAATGCCTTATCCTGCATTAAAAACGCCACGATTTTACGCCAAACTGTACTTAGTACTGTTTTTCAACCTCCACAAGAACCAAACCGTTATTTCTCACTCCCTGCTAAAAACCCCCGGATTTGTCCGTGGGGGATTCGTTACATTCATATCGTCATTCAATCTGCGAATCAGACGGGATAACTCACGAATGATATTCACCGCAATTTCGGGAGTTTCTTCGATCGCATCATACAGTTGCTCTTGCGTCAATTCTAAAAATTCACAAGGTTCTAGAGTCGTTGCAGTGGCGGAACGAGGTTGAGTATCAAATACTGCCATCTCACCAAAGTATTTTCCCTGTTCCACCTCTGCAAGTTGTTTATTCCCAATGTGAACTTTAACTCGACCTGACACGACAATATAGAGCGATCGCCCTTCTTCTCCTTGTCGAAAGATGGTGTAATTAGCTGGAAATGACAATTCGTTCATTACTGAAGTCAGCCGCACAATAAAATCATCCCGCAATTCCTTAAAAATCGGGACTCGCCGGACAAATAATAAACGGTCAACACTGGTTAGCATAATTACAAGTTAAACATAAAACATTAATGTAAATTTTAAACCTCAATCCAGAGCGCGATTAGTTATATTAACCGATGTTGAACGCTAGCGGTCAAGAATATCTTAAATTTTACCGACCACTTAGCATCTCTTCAATAGGAGCAATGCCCTTCGGCGCAGGCTCAGGGTAAGACCTACGGTGGTCACTGAGCCTTGCCGTTCGCGCAGCGCGATGCCCTGAGCTTGTCAAAGGGTCGAAGTGTGGGCTGTGACGCTCCGCCCTTGGCATCTCCCCTTGGGAGAAGACTCGCTAACGCTACGCTATCGGTGACGCACCTGCTCGGAAAACTCAACATTCTTGATGGGTGCTATCCAAAAAGATTTTTTAATCACTTGAATTTATCAATTTGAATCAAAATAATATTTGCTCTTATGAATCAATTTATTTAAAGTAGAGAGTAAAGCACATTATTGATGGCTTCTATAAAAGCAAACCTACCACAGCGAATTATCATAGGAAGAAACTAATGAATCAATCAAATTCTAAAAAATTAACTCAGTGGATTGTCACAGCAGTATTTCTGGTACTTGTAGCAGGATTTTCTCTGCTTGACCAACCCAGCGTTAGAGCTCAAACATTAACACCATCCATACCTACCGAATCTGAACTAGCTCCAGAAATATCTCCAGATATATCACCAATGGAGTCTTTAGCAGCACCAGCAATATCTCCGGTTGTATCTCCAATAGTGTCTGTAGCAGAAAACGTGAGACATTTACTACAAACCAATGAATGTGTCGGTTGTAACCTGACTGGAGCAACGCTCAAGGACGCAAACCTGCAAGCGGCAAACTTGGAGGGTGCTAACTTACAAGATGCAGACTTAGAAAGGTCTAACTTACAGCAAACAAACTTACAAGGGGCTAACTTTCAAGGAGCAGATTTAGGCAAGGTCAACCTTTTGGGAGCAAACCTGTTAGGAGCAAACCTATTTGATGCAGACCTAGAGAAAGCCAACTTTATGGGAGCAAACCTGCAAGCGGCTAACCTACAGGGCGCAGACTTGGAAAAGACAAATCTCACAAATGCAAACATCCAGGGTGCTAACCTGATGGGCGTTGATTTGGAAGATGCGATCAGACCTGAAGGATTCGCTATTCAGTAATTAAACTGAAGTTCTCGGTACAAATTTAGTAAAAAACTTCAAACGCCTGATTCAGTAATGAATACAGGCTTTTTTTTATATTTGAAGGACTTATATGATGTCCGCTCGATCACTTATTAAACCCGGAGAATCTACATGAGACAAAACCCACCTCCGTGGGTTATAAAAGTTTGATTTTCTCTTAGGAATAAGAATTAAATAACATACAATTAATGTCTCTGGCTTACCTCACCCTCAATCCCTCTCCGATATATTGGACAGGGAAGCTAGATACAGGATGAACTTTTGCATTTTATTTAATCCACGTTCCTTAGTCCACAGAGGTGGACGAGAGCTTGTATAGCCGCGTTCGCGTCAGCGTGCCGGAGGCTCTATTCTATTCGCCCTGACTCTAAGTTGACACCACTGGCTTTTCGGCCCACCCCACAAGTAGTAGTAATTTATTTCTTGGAAATCCCCTATGTCTCATTGTTGTAGCTGGCGAGCGCCACAATAGTAGATAAAGGCACTTGGGCAAAATACTGTCGCTGAAATTGTTCTTCTCGGACAGCAGCTAAAAATCGTGCAACTGCTGCGTCGGCAAAGTTTTCTGCATTATCGCTTGGATGCCAGGTGATTTGCAAATAGCGGTCTTGTCGTTTGACTGTGAAACCTAAATCTTTTAAAGCTTTGATTCCTACAAGTAAGGTTTGGTCGCTGATGCCGATTTTTTCTAAAAGTTGGACGCGGGTAACTAGTTGATTTGTGCGACTGAGATATTTGGCAATTCCGACAAGAGTCAGCCAAATTTGATTGGGTGGTTGAGGGTTAGGTTTAGACCAAGCGATCGCTAATTGTTGCTGATTGTCAAGCCCAGATGTAGAGCGGCTTATCGTTAGACATCGCCGCAACCACGCGCGTAAATCATCCCAATTTGTGGGACAATCTTCAATCATCAGTGCTGAGTGCTGAGTGCTGTTAGCGGATAGCTGTTGTTTAGCCCGTGCTGAGTGTTCCTGATTCCGTAAGTCTAAGATGAGTGGTGTTAGCGGATAGCTGTTGTTTAGGCCGTTCTGAGTGGTGAGTGTTGAGTTAACATTAGGACGCACGCCAATTAATCTGATTTCATAACGTTTTTTGAAGCTGTTGTAGTCTAGTTCTGCTATGCAATCACACCTTCCTATGGGTAATTCATCTTTGTAGTGTCCCCACCATATACCAGGAAAAACACTTTTGCTGGAATCATCCCGAATGTCAAACTCGGTTTTAATATACTGTACCTTTTTCCCTTGCCAATCCTGCTGATTGCGATGCCAAGAATTTTCAAACCAGCAGTTTTGAATTAGCAATTTCGGAATAGGATTACCCATTCCACAAGGTTCTAGTAGTTTCAGTTCCAAAAATAACTCTTTACCTAAGTTTGCGACTGTTAGCGTCAAGTCTGCTTGCACCGTTGGCGTTAGAGTTGTACTACCTAAAGATTGCCGCAACTGCTGATTAATTGCGGCTGTAAATAAAGGAATGTTCTCGACCAACAAACTCAAACCTGCTGCAAAGGGATGTCCCCCAAAACGATGTAACAAATGTGCTTGGTCTTTCACCAGTTGGTATAAATCGACAGAATTCACCGAACGGGCGGAACCACGAGCGAGGGGAGGGGATAAGGAGGATGAGGGAGAAATTCCTTCTTCATCTCCCCCTGCTTCCCCTGCTCCTTCCGTACTCAACAAAATAGTCGGGCGACCTGTTTCTTGTGCTACCTGTCCGGCAACTAAGCCCAATACACCCGCAGGCCATTGGGCATCTTCTAGGACAATGACGCTGGTAGTTGATAAGTCTAATTGAGTAAGTTTTTGTGCTACTTGCGCTTGCACATCTTTTTGTAAAGATTTGCGGCGGGCGTTTGCGAGTTCTGTAACTTCGGCTAGTTCGTTACAACGTTTGGCATCCCGACTGGTTAATAATTCAACGCAAAAACTGGCATCACCTTGGATGCGGCTGACGGCGTTAATTCTTGGTCCTAAACCAAAGGAAATATCTGTGGGGCGATCGCCACTTTTCTGGCACAATTCTAATAATCGCCCTACCCCCGGACGCCGCCGCGCTGCTGCTGGCTGTTGAAAATCTGCTTGCAGTCGTTGAATTCCCAACTGCGCTAAATAGCGGCAATCTCCACTTAACTGCACTAAGTCGGCAATTAATCCTACTGCTACTAAATCTAATAAATCCTCTAACGGATGTTTTGCCACATTAGGCAGACTTTGATATAATGCTTCCACCAACTTATAAGCTACCGCTACCCCAGAAAGATGAAACAGCTGATGTTCCTTTGGCAAATAGCGGGGATTGATAATAGCTGCGACGGGTGGGCGTTCGGTGGGTAAGGTGTGATGGTCTGTAACTATTACATCTATGCCTAGTTGTTTGGCATAGATAATTTCCTCAATGTTTGTGCTACCTGTGTCACAAGTAACTATTAATTTACAACCTTGTTTTGCTAAGTTATCAATCCCTTGATTATTAAGTCCGTGGGATTCTTTCAGGCGATTGGGAATGTAGTAACTTAACTGAGTATTTTGTTTGAAAAATTGCCCTAATCCATCCCAAAGTACAGATGTGGCGGTAATCCCATCAGCATCAAAGTCTCCCCAGATGGCAATTTTTTCTCTGGCGTTATCTGCTTGTTGCAACCGGGCGATCGCAAGGTGCATTTCTTGCCCAAACTCAAAGGGACTTGCTGGTTTATAAGTTTTATGGTTAATAAAAGCTGTTAATTGTTGATCATCTTTAATTCCCCGTTGCCACAACAATTGCGCCGCATATATTCCACTTGATGCCGGTGTATGCTGTTTCACCGCTTCGATGAACCATTCCGGGGGTTGTTCGGTTGCTGCTATAGTCCACTGCTGTTGTTCTGGCATATAAAGTTAAGTTAG
>NZ_JBTYKD010000338.1:0-13297 GCF_054880495.1 Nostoc sp. | reverse complement strand
GGTTCCACTAGACGAATTCAAACACGTACCGAGCGGTTTACCGTAGGTAATATCCAGTCCTTTTTGCTGTAGCTGATCAGACAAACCCAGAACAGTTGCAGATTTACCGCTGTAAGTCTCGGTTGATCCAATCAGCAAATATTTAGGGGATTTTGGCACACACGCACTCCTAATTTCAAAAGTCAGAAGAACCCAGCTAGGCGTTTCCTAATTCTAGTTCCTTCTGGCAAAAGCCTCTCGCTCTCACAAATTAAGGTTTCCCAGAATTACCTTTTGGTTGAACAAGCAGAAGCAGGGGAGAGGTTTTCTTTCCTTGTGTCGGCTCTGCTAAACTGTACACCTACTCTTCAAGCTTTGTCATTACCAACAAATTAAATATGGTTTAGCGCATCTTCATACAGAATTGGTATTAAGTTATGGATATTGAAGAATTGCTGGAAAGGTATGCTGCTGGAGAGAGAGACTTTAGGGACGTTGATTTGAGTCACAGCGATTTGGCTGGTGTTAATCTCAGTGGCATCGACCTGAGTGAAGATGCTGTAGGGGTTTAGCATGCTAAACCCCTACGAAAGATGTGGTTTTTCATCTATTACATATTTTGTATCTCTTGTCAATGTGTAAGTCCGATAATTTTAGTAATTTTAAAAAGTATTTAATTTCATCTCAAAAAACCTGATAATTGAAAGTCAAAATAGCGTAATATCAGAACAAGCGACGCCTATTGTGGATGAATTACCAAGTGCTGCGATCGCTTCCAGTTTGCAGTAAGCGATCGCAGGTGAAATGCATTCAAGACTTTCCTGAAAAACCCAACACCTGCTTTGACTTTTCAAGTACTTCTTTGGGACGAAATGGTTTAGTTAGATATAAATCTGCACCAACCTCAATTCCTTTTTGTTTATCAAATTCCTGTCCTTTAGCTGTCAAGATCACAATGTAGACATCAGTCATTTGTAGGTCATGTTTAACAATTTGGCAGACTTTCAGACCATTCATTTTAGGCATCATCACATCGAGGAAAACTAGATTTGGTTTTTCAGTTTTAATAATTTCGAGAGCTTCTTCTCCATTTCTGGCAGTTAGAAGTTCAACACCCTCATCTTCTAATGCTTCTAGGGCTTGTTCCATCAAAATCAAGATGTTCGGTTCATCATCAACAATCAGAATTTTCTGGGTCATAAGAATTGGGGAGTGGGGAGTGGGGAGTGGGCTTGCCGTGAGCGTAGCCGAATGGGAGTAGAAATTCCCTAGTACAATACGGCGTAAATAAGCCACCCATTTGTAATGTCTGAAACCCTTGCTAAAAGGTAATTACGAATTACGCGTTCGCGTAGCGTCTCGTAGACTCACATCTTGCACCAACAAAAATTGATGTGATTTTATTACTCAGTAAAAAAGTAAAAGTATTGATTTATCGATAAAAGCCAATAAAAATTAGGTAGCTTTATCGCACATCTTTTTACTTTTTCTGGGATTATACGGTGAGGTGCAAGATATGAGTAGAGAAGCGGTACTAGTAGCAGAGATTACTGATGCGATAGCATAATAAAAAATACATTTTCTAACTCCTTCTCAAACCGTAGGGTTTTCACCAAATCGCCTTCTTCAGAGAAGATAGAATCTATAATGATTATGTCAGGTTTGGCTGACCGAGCCTTATTGATACATTCTTGGAGATCGGAGGCTTCAATCACCCTGTATCCCTGAGCTTGCAGTACATCTGATAGGGTTTTTAAAGTGGATGCATTTTTATCTACAACCAATACCTTTTTATTAGAAGTGCCCTGGTAAAGCAATGAGCCAACTTCGTTGAGGAGTTTCTCTGTGTTAATGGGCTTGGTGAGATAGCGATCAATGCCAATTTGATAGCCCCGTTCTCTGTTTTCAATAATTGACAGAATGATGATCGGAATATCTGCGGTTTGGGGATTATTTTTAAGGACGGCTGCCACGTCGAAGCCGTTGATTTGGGGCATCATTACATCCAAGAGAATCAGATCGGGACGGGCTGTTTTGATTTGATGAATCGCATCCACGCCGTCTTTGGCTTCCCAAACGTTGTAGCCTTGGTTTTCCAGTTGTTGACGGAGCAATTCTCGAATGTTAGCGTCATCATCTACAACCAAAATCGTTTTGTGGTTTTGGTTCAGCACAGTGTTTGTGGTGATAACGTGTTCTTTGAGTTGTTTGACTAGCCCATCCAGATTCAGATTAGCAGTAGTTTTTTGATCGCTCTCAGTGGTGGGAATGATGAACGAGAATGTACTGCCGTTGCCTGGTTCACTCTCAACCCAGATTCTACCGCCGTGATGATCGACGATTTGCTTACAAATGGGCAGTCCTAACCCTGTACCTTTGGGTTTGTCAGTGAGGGTGTCCCCAACTTGGCGGAATTTCTCGAACACTTTCGGCTGGTCTTCAGGTGCAATGCCAACGCCTGTGTCGATGACACTGATGCAAACACCGTTGTTTTCTCGTTTGACGCGGCAGATGACAGAACCGGATTCAGTGAATTTAACGGCATTGGAAATCAGATTGATTAAAACTTGCAGCAGACGGTTGCGATCGCCTACTATTTGAGGCAGTCCAGGTTCAATCTTGCTCACCAACTCCAAGCCATTGGTTTG
This sequence comes from Nostoc sp., assembly GCF_054880495.1. Taxonomy (NCBI): domain Bacteria; kingdom Bacillati; phylum Cyanobacteriota; class Cyanophyceae; order Nostocales; family Nostocaceae; genus Nostoc; species Nostoc sp. The sequence goes on along the minus strand of NZ_JBTYKD010000338.1, from coordinate 10,670 downwards.
AAACAACCCGGCGGTGGAATTGGTAGCCAAATCGAGTAATTCGCTGGGATCAATGGGCTGCATCTGCCATTCCACCTTACCTGCTTCCATCTTGGCAATATCTAAGACATCGTTAATCAAATATGTCAGCCGTTCTGCTTCCGACACAATAATATTGAGATTGTCACCCACCCGCTTAATGGTTTTCTGAAGCTTACGCTCTTCGGTAGAAAGTAGTGGGAAAACATCGGTTTCCAGCTTTTCTTTAATGATCGATGCAAAACCAAGGACAGAAGTTAGTGGCGTCCGCAACTCGTGGGAAACCGTAGAGATAAAATCGGTTTTCATCTGATCGATCTCTTTCTCAGCCGTAATATCCCGAATCAAGATCACTGAACCTAGCCACCTCGCGGCCTCATCCTTAGATGCTTCTTTGAAGATGTTAGTTGCTAAAGCTTGACCAACCCGGCTTTTTGCTAGATATATCTCAGAGGTGAATATCTCTCGGGATTGTTTGTGGGTCTGCTTTACCAAATCAGCAATTTCAGCTTGAGAAATTTCTCCGCTGTCTTTTCCTTTGAGGTCAATGTCGCCAAGGTGGAACATTTTGAGCAGTGCCGGGTTAAAGCGGGTGATTTGGCCGATGGTATTAGTTACCAATAACCCATCTGCTAAATTGTCAATAATTGCAGTCAGGTCAGCGAATGTTGCTTGCAGTTCTGTGTCTGCCTGTTGTCGTCGTAAGCGGGATAAGGCTAATAGCCAGGAACCCACCCCAATCAAGCCAGTCATAACCACATAAAACAGCAGGAGTCGCTTAAAAGAACTTTGCGATCGCGCATTTAAGATCCCAGGGGGAACATGAGTTAAAATTTTCCAACGGTAAGACTTGGCATCCACCTTCCCTTGACTGGAATCGAAGGCACGGCTCGCCCCCGTACTGGATTGAGCTTTTTGAACTTCCAGCAGCGGATACAGGGTTTTGAAGGTGAATAATCCCTCAGCCGTTTGAAACTGTCCCGACTCCGTTGTGCCCATCTGCTGCCAGACTTTCGGGAAGGCTTTGGCGAAGGTTTGGTCTTTGCGGTTTTCGTACATAAAGCCCCACTCCTTCTCTGGCTTTGGTCCCTTAAGCCAGTAACCATCAGCATTGAGTAGCAGCATTTCGCCTAAAGTTGTCAAGTTTTCTTTTTGCAGATTCTGGATAAATTTCTCACCTAGATAGTTCAGCACAACGATACCGCGTTTTTGCCCCTGGGAATCAAATACAGGAGTGCCAAAACGGATCATTGGTTTAAGCGGTTGTTCAATCTTGCCCCGCTCAATATTTAGATCCAGTGGTGATATAAACACCTCGCCTGATTGCAAGGACAAGGTGTCTTTAAACCAGTAACGCTTTGCTTGGACTTGCAGTTTTTCGTCAGGGACAACGCTGGGCTGACCTTTATTAAAGTTGACCCTGACAATTTCTTTACCAGTTGTGTCAAGAAAGCGAATCTGGTCATAGAGTTGCTTCTGCTCAGACATGGAAAAATACTCTTTAGCGATCGCCTGCCTCAACTCCAGTGTTTCAGTTGTACCCCCAGGTCCGTTGAGCATGGACTGTAGCTCGTTTTGGCTAGCCAAAAACATCAAGTCAGATTTAATTAAATTGAAGTCATTAGCAGCTATTTTGGTTTGAAGGTCAACGTTCCGGGTTTCATTGATGGAAATTGCGCCCCGTTCAGCTTTACTCTCTGCCTGGTGAATGATCAACAGCACGCCCCCAACCAGGATGGACAGTGGTAAAAAAGTGATCAGGAATTGTTTGAGGATTCCTTGATGACCGATTTTTAAGAATTCAAGGTTTCTGAGCATGAGATAATTCTGTAAGTAGAGCGGCGTGAATAATTCAAGGTTTGAAGTTGAAAACGCTAGTGGTCGATGTCGGTTGGGTTAGGACAAGTGAACCAGGACAGCAAGGTAGCGTAAAGCTTTAACGAAATTGGGTGGCGTTGGAATATCTGGTAAATTTGCTCTGGTGATGCCGCGCCCAGGTTTGGATTCTGCTTTGAAAGTCGTTCAATCAGTTGATTATGGCGGATTAATAGATCAGTTGGTTTGAGCTTTGGAGTTGTTGAGAGAATGAAGCCCTCTGCATCGGGACTGGGGGATGATTCGGTTGGGAAAGAGGCGTAAGCCATCTTCGCGTCAGAGATTCTGAAATTGTGATTTTCAACAGCGTCCACCACTGCACAACTCACTGGAATCTGAATCCAGAATTCTGTCCCTTCACCTAACGCAGAACGGCACTTGAGAAATCCCCGGTGTCTGTTCACAATAATTTGGTAACTGATTGCCATACCCAATCCGGTTCCCTTACCAACTTCTTTCGTGGTAAAGAACGGATCGTAAATGCGTCGGATCACATCCTGCTTCATCCCTGAGCCGTTATCGGCAATGCGAATCACCACAAACTGGTTGTCGAGGACTTCAGTACGAATGGTGATTTGGGGAGTAGGGGGAGATATTTTTTCATGGTTATTGAGCGTAGCCGTTGGCGCAGTCTCTCGTAGAGAAGTGTCGCCCATTCCCTCCTCTAGAGCATCAATGGCATTTGCCAGGATGTTCATAAATACCTGATTCAACTGTCCGGGGTAGCATTCAATCAGGGGAAATTTGCCATAGTCTTTAATAATTTCAATTGCCGGGCGGCAACCATCTGCTTTCAGGCGATGTTGAAGAATCATCAGCGTTCCGTCGATACCATCGTGGATGTTGACGGCTTTCATTTCGGCTTCGTCATGGCGGGAAAAGTTTTTCAGAGATTGCACAATTTCCATAATGCGATCAGTGCCCACCTTCATCGAATTCAGCAGTTTGGGGAGATCCTCCAGGATAAATTCCAGATCGATTTTGTCTAGCTCTGATTCCAACTCTGGAGGAGCAACAGGTAGAAATTTCTGATACTCTTGCACCAGATGCAACAAGTCATTGGCGTACTCGGCAACATATTTTAAATTGCCGGAAATAAAGTTAAGCGGGTTGTTGATTTCGTGGGCAACTCCGGCAATGAGTTGCCCGAGACTGGACATTTTTTCGCTTTGGATCAACTGAGTTTGGGCTAATTGCAATTCCTGGAGAGCTTGCTGAAGCTTCTGTGTCTGGGCTTTTGCCTGGACAGCTGTTTGAGTGCTTTGCTCGTAAATTACAGCTTTGTCAATAGCGATCGCAGTTTGAGAGGCAAAGATACTTACAAGTTTCAGGTGTTTAGCCTTGTATGAGTCTGTTTTGGGCGTTCCAATCGCGATCGCTCCCAGTACCCGCTCTTTGGCTCGCAACGGTACACAAATCATGGCGTTAACGTTTTCTTGCCCCTGTAATCGAGGATCGGCTTGCACATCATTGACGAGTTCTGCCCGGTTGGATTGGACAATGTTGCCAATAATTCCCTGATCTGGTTCCGGCTGACTGTGGTCAAAAAATACTCCAAATTCGGCAATGATTTCAAATGCAGTTGCATCTGGACTCAGAAGCAGAATCATCCCCGCAGACGATTCAATTAATTGACTCAATTCCTGAAGCACAAGTTGGGCAATCTGTCGCGTATCTAAACTTGTTGTCAGTTGAGTTGAGATATCCTCAAATAAATCAATTTCCTGATATCGCTCCAGCAACTCTATAGCGAGTTCTTTCTTCTCAGTTTCCTGTTTTGCTGCAAACGAGAGCAAAGTCGCAACTAGAGTTGCCTGTTCTCCCCCAATAACCCAACCGATGATTTCTCCTAACACCTCAATTGGATATCGGTTTTCCCCAGTTTGCTCCCCAATGCTAATTAGTTTTGTGCCGTCTACCAGTTCAACATCAATCGCCATGTTGAGCTGATAGACTAAGTTATGAAGGATAGATGGCAACTCTTTTTTGTTGAGAATCTTTCTGAGGCTAACTGCGGACATGAAACACCTCATCTAGAGCAGATTGCAAATTTACGACAATCAAGCCAACTGGCTTATTACAGCGATTTCCAGGTAAATACACCACGCCGTAGGGGTACAGCAATGCTGTACCCCTACAAGATATATGGTTCAAATAAATCAAAACTGCTGTAATTTTATCTGCCACTTCTGCGGCTAAGTCTCCCAAGACAGACATTTTCTCACTTTCTACCAGTTGCGCGATCGCGTAGTGCGATGCCCTGAGCTTGCCGTTCGCGCAGCGTCTCGTAGAGAAGGGTCTCGTAGAGAAGGGTCTCCAAGAGTTGCCTACAGTGTATTGCAACCTCCTGCCTTCTTCACCGTAGCTATTCGTACCCCTTTGGATTAGCAAGCTACGCCCAGCATGTCCAGAAAAGAAAGGAATTGTCATAAAAATCTAGTAATATAATAATTTACTAATTAAGATTAGTTTTCCCAAAAACATTAGCGATATAACAGCGAAGTTGATCGGTAGCAAATACCTTTAAAGTCCGTACCAGAAATGTACTTACGTCTGTGTAAGTCTCTGACAAATAAAAAAATACTCAACTACTTCTTGTGGGGTGGGTGTCTCGCCATTGGTGTCAAGTTAAAGCCGAAGGCGAAACAAAGAATAAAGTAGGAAAATCAGCTGCGATACCTTCGGTAAGCTTCGCTAACGCAGCTGATTTTCCTACTTTTAAAAGTATTTAGGTAAGCGGTAGCTTCTGTTAGATGCGAGAGTAGCGAAAACGAAGTCTAAGTAACCGAAGCCAGCGTAACCAGATTTGTGCAGGTTGTTCAAAAAAGGTGAAAATGTCACCGAAACCCAAATTAGTTTTGTGATGGTGTAACCAGTGTCTCTCAGGAGTTGTAATAAATAAAATTTGGCATAAAATATTTACAGGCTTTGGAGTTTGCCAACCCAGTACACTTATGTGTCTCCACCATACATGAAACTGACCAAGCAGTAATCCAGAGATCACGCCAATGGGAGAGAAAGGCCACAAGACTACTGCTATGAGTACATAAGGCAAAGCTCCCAAGATACCATCTAAAAGAACCTGGGGATTAAAAGTCAAAATTGCGTAGTGGCGGAAGTCCTTCTTCCAGGAGTGGTGCGTTTTTAAATGAAGGCTACCAAAAACGTGTTCGGGTACGTGGTAAATGAATGTAGATAGAAAATCGCCGAAAAACAGTAATAACCAAACAACAGCGATGGCCTCAAGCATTTCTACTCCTCAAGTAAGTTAAGAAAACTCCACAGAAAATATGCAAATGTCATGCTGTCGGCGTAGACACCTAGTTTTCCGCTATGTAAGCAGCATCTGTGCATCTCATGGGTCTACGCTCCAGTTAATTTGGCTCAGAGTATATATAATTGGGTCAGTTGCAGTTTCATAAATCTCCAATCCTTAATGCAGTCAACACCAACTCGTAAGAACCTCCAATTTGACTTCTGGCTCTGGGTTAATGGTAGCGATACACCTAAAACCCGATAGTAATACAGTATTTTGCTATAGTTACTACACAATCTTCTTACTAAGACATACAGCGTAAGCAAAGGTTGAGTTAAAGCTAGTACAAATTTAGGTTAAGAGTTTTTTAAACATTGTTAATTGTGAATTGATTGCAATTAAGCTTCAATTATGAATCTAATCAGAACGATAGAAATAGACATCGCGCCAATATAATCTTGGTTATCGAGGTAAAGAAAGCCAGTTTACGATTAATTTTAAATGTGGCAAAATTTCGAGCATATAGAATTAACTAAATGCCATAATAGTCGCCTATTAATTAACAATTCAGGAGTAGGGAGCGACGTAATCAGAAGAAGGCACAGTGACCCAAAGAATGAATATACTTCTTGCATAAATCAAAAAAAGAACCGCACCCCGCCTTTGACTTACGTCAAAGTGTTCCCTAAGAGCAGGCGGGGAGGGGAAAATTCAAAGTCTCTTTCCTTTTAGGAGAGATTTTCCATATCAGATAAAAAGTCAGCTAGGTTCACCCCTCTTTTGATTTATGAAAACTGAACACAATTAATCAAGCTATGGAGTATAAAAATATGATTAACTTTAATCAGTACAAGACTTTAAGTTTCGATTGTTACGGAACCCTAATTGATTGGGAGAACGGCATCTTCGGGGTACTAAAGCCACTTCTGCTGGCACATAACACTAATTTGGATGACGAGCAAATTCTGAAACTTTTTACTGAATTTGAAGCTGAACTGGAAAAAGGAGAATATATCAAATATCGAGAAGTTTTGAACAGAGTAGTCCAGAAATTTGGTGATCGATTTGGCTTTAACCCAACTGCTGACGAACTAAATTCACTTGCTGATTCGATTCAGCATTGGCTGCCTTTCCCCGATACAGTTGAAGCACTTAGAGCTTTAAAGCAAAAGTTTAAACTGGTAATTATCTCAAACGTAGATGAGGATCTCTTTGCTTTCTCGGCAAAGCACTTGGAGGTAGAATTTGACCAGATAATCACAGCAGAACAGGCAAAAAGCTACAAACCCTCCTTAAACAACTTCAGAGTGGCTATTGAGAGAATTGATTTGCCGCTAGAGCAGATATTACACGTTGCGGCTAGTCTATATCACGATATCGTTACAGCCAAATCTCTGGGATTATCAACAGTCTGGGTAAACCGTCGCGGAGATCAAAAAGGAGTTAATACCACAGGTTCAGCAGTAAGTCAACCTGACTTAGAAATGCCTGATTTAAAGACTCTCGCAACTTTGAGTTTAAATTAGTTTGCTGATCTTAATTTAATCACGGGAGAAACAAAAAGTATTCATAACCTCGTTTTGCGTTGCTTTCCCGCCCTGCAATAAATTGCGGGCTAATAGCTAAAGTGCGTTGAAACGCACTGAAATTAAAGAAATTAAGGATGCCAAAGTGAAAATCTGTTGTTAAAAAACGAAATAGGGATTGCAAGATAGATTGATTCTGCTTTACTCTGGAAAAACTACTACGCGAGTTTGAGTTCCTAAACTTTGGGAACCACAGCACATAACTGGCTCTCCTTTCCTCAGCACCCAGCCGATAAACTTGTTCAAGAATACACTTTGATAGCCTAAAACGATGAAAGCATCTGCTAATTTCGACTTTGAAGACGATAAATTTAATGCACCGCCTTCTCAAGTCATCCCCTGGTGTCAGATGATTAATCCTAGGTATGGTACAGATGGTATACAATCTCACGGTTTAGCAATTAAGGTAGATAATGCCAATGCTGTCGGCTTTGTGCCAGATGAGGATTGGCAGCAAGTGGAGCATGAATTTAGCTCTGGAGTCGAAACCGTCTTTATTACTACTACTCCACGCTTGGTTATGGTGCGTCGGGGGCCATTGTCTGTTAAAGACCGGGAAAGTGGACTAAAACTGGGTACGCTCAAAGAGAATTATGATGCTTTTTTAGCAGACAAACTTAAATTTAAAACCTTTACTCGCTATTTAATTTTTATAGTGGGAGAGAATAAAAAGTTTTTACATGAATCACCACTACAACTAACTCTTAATGGTGCCGCCGGAGCGAGTTTCAGCAAAACTTACTGCGAATATCAACAAGGCAAAGTAGTTAGTGGATTCGTCGCTGAACTAGAAAAAGCTTATGCTGTTTACCGCAAGCAACCTTTGACACCAAAAGGGCCTTTGTTCCACGCTCACGGGATTTTTTGCCCGATAATTGAGTCTGAAGAAAGAGGTATTGAACCAAATACAGTTCTGGTAGCTTCAACTGTAGACTACAAACATCCGACGGTAGGCACTTTAACAGAATATTTAATTGCTTCCGATTCTCTTGAGTCTGCAATGATTTGTAAGACTTTTGAAGAATACAAAGATTTTGGCAAGGAACCTGTAAAATCAGAAACGCCTAAATTGGCAATGGCGGGAGTTTCCAACTCTTACGTTTATGCTGATGAAGATGATTTTGCTTATCCGCCGTATTAGGTGGGAGTGGCGAGACAAGGGAGACAAGGAAGATAAGGGGAATAACCCATGCCCAATACTTCTCTACGAGAGGCTGCGCCAACGACGCCGCTCAGTACAAGTCAGTACAAGTGCCCAATGCTCCAATACCTAGGGCTTGCTGAAAAAAAGCGAAAGTATTGCCAGATAAAGCTTTACAGAGTTTTGGAAGCCAAGAAGTGCAAGATTATTGACCTGCGATGTCTAAAACCCTTGCATTTCACCAGAAATAACGGTGTAATTTTCCGGATTAAGCAACCAAATCTTGATTTTTCAATCCCTTTGACACCTAGATTAAATTTCTAGACTTATTCAGCAAACCCTACCTATTCCTTAAGCAGCAAATAATATAATGAACCATTGCCGCCTGTGATGCCAGCGCGATCGCCTGCTAGTTTCCCAGACCCCATGAAATAATCCACCCGACCCGGGCCTTTGATGGCACTTCCTGTATCCTGGTCAAGCACAAAGCGGCTAACAGTACGATTCTCTAGTTTGCCACGACTGGTTAAATAGGGAAATGAGTTGTAAATCAGCGCTAGGGCTCCGGGTGGCATAAGAGACTTATCTGTAGCAATGGAACGTTCTGCTGTCACTGGCACATGAATACTACCAGCAGCTGCGGTACCACCAGTTTCCTCGAAGAAAACAAATCGTTCCCAGCGTGGCAGATAGTTGTTTAACTCCTGCGGGTATCGCCGGAAGTAAGCAATCATCCGTGGTAGCGTCAATCCATTCAGTGGAAGTTTGCCATCTTTCGCTAGTTCTTTGCCGATACTAGTCCAAGGGTAATCAGTTCCACCTGCATAGCCAATTGACGTTGTTTTGCCATTAGTTAACTTAATTTGGGCAGAACCTTGGATATGTACCATGTATGCGTCAAGGCGATCGCGGAACCAAAGCAGTTCTAAACCGCGCAACTTGCTCTTATTCCCTTGTAAACCATCCTTCCCTTCCAAATCAATTCGTTTTGGGTGGGGTTTAGGCCATTGGCCCAAATCAGGTGGTAGCCGATAAAGGGGATACTTATATATTGAAGTCCTGATACGGCTAGCAGTATAAACAGGTTCGTAGTAAGCAGTGAATTTAACAGTACCCTTGCCATCGTTGCCCACGGATTGGTAGAAGACGAACTCACGGCGGACATCGGCTTCTAGTTGGGCTGCTGACTTAGAACTAACAACGAGTTGGCGGAAACGTAGCAAGCTTCGGCGGACGCGATCAAGGGTGATTTCCTTAACTGGATAATTTTGATATGCTGCGATCGCCCCACTCTTTGTTAGGTAAAACAGACTGTTGTCAATGGAAGCCAACAATGCATTGCGATCACCTCCGGTGGGCGAAGCGCCAACGCCTGTTTTACCTATTTGACCCCAAATTTGGTCATCCCAACCCAAACAACTCGGCCGGAGCGTACAATCGGTTCTGATAACGATTGGTTTTAGCGGTGGCGTTAACTCAGGAGTGCTTGGTACTGGCAGAGGTGGGAAACCAGGAGTTATGGGTACTGGCAACGGCAGAAAGTTAGGAACCTGAGCAACAGCCGCCCAGAGAGGGTTGATAAGGGCAATTCCCAGACTCAAGGGAAGCAAAGTAAGGGTTTTTCTGATCATTTAGTTGAATCTTTCAACACTGGAACTAAAAATGGGTTCTACCCGGATTGCCACGATCCGAGAGGGTCTTACTACCATATACTCACCTTGAATATTTTTGATCGGGACGCTAATAAAGTCATTAGAAGCAGACTTTGGCACAAGTTCGCCGCTATACCACTTCTGAAACTCTTGAATAGTCGGAAAACGTACTTCTTCCCGGTGGCCGCTTTCCAGTAGGAGAAATACGGCATATTCATTTGCAGTTCTAGTCATAAGGTTGAATCATTTAAAAAACATTCAACCCATTGTTAACCACGTAACCCCCGAATGAAAAGGGTAAGCATACGGGAGCAGGGGATTTGGAGGGCATCCTTGACAGGTTAAGGTCATAAATAATTTGTCAATAAGTAATAGTGCTTAAAAATTTGCAAAAAAAGGGGGTAATGAACTCAAAGAAGCAAGCCCTAGACGGAATGTTCCCCTAGCAGTTCTAGCTTGCTACCTGACGTTGATGTTCTTGATCCAGAAATACGCTCGGCGGAAATTTGGTGATATTCTCCTCAATAATAAAAGATTTGACATATTCAATCATCATCGCATGGAGAGACAACAGACCTGATTTGGCATCAATCCACGATCGCACTTGCAGTAGTTCTAACGTTTGCAGGAGTTCTTGGGATGAAACAGAGGATGCTATCTTTGTTCGTAGCTGTGAAAAAGAAATGGGTTGAGGATTGAGTCCCAGGCATTGAATCGTTGCTTTGGCTGGATCCGGCGAGTGTTCAAATTCTCGGTCTAAATCCTTGAGAATTGTACACAGTTATTCAGGAAGCGAAAATTATGAAAATTTACGATCGTGGTCTGAACTACGAATACGACCGAAGCAAAGTTAGCAATAAAACAGAACAGCCCTTTGAGCCAGATCATCAACTTGGGCTAGCTTATAATTTAATGTACTATAGTGTTACTTATCGTGTTAATCCGAATTCCAAAATGGCGGAAGTTCCTCTACCACCATTAGCCGATAAATTGAGCTTTAGGGGAATCACCTACTTTCTAAATAAAACTGCACAGCAAGAAGTTACCCTAGGGCGTGTTTTCAAACTATAACCACAACAAAATGCAGGCGATCGTAATCATAGCTGTATAATTGGCTGCAAGTTTTTCATATCGGGTGGCGA
>NZ_JBTYKD010000337.1:0-21933 GCF_054880495.1 Nostoc sp. | reverse complement strand
CGTTCATCCACCTTTGAACTCCGTTCATCCACCTTTGAACTCCGTTCATCCACCTTTGAACTCCGTTCATCCACCTTTGAACTCCGTTCATCCACCTTTGAACTCCGTTCATCCACTTCCGAACTCCGTTCATCCACCTTAGAGACTCGTTCCCCACTCCCCAATTTATGGACAAAAAAGGTCGTTCTCGCAATTTTATCTATACAGACTGGATATTAATCGAAACCCAGTTTGACCCTGAACAATTACACTCGAAAGAAACGGTTTTTACAATCGGTAATGGATACTTGGGAACAAGGGGCAGTTTTGAGGAAGGTTATCCTCATGCATCGCCAGCTACTTTTATCCACGGTGTCTACGATGATGTGCCGGTGGTGTACACTGAACTGGTAAATTGCCCTGACTGGCTACCCTTGGTAGTGATTGTGAATGGCGATCGCTTCCGTCTCGATCAAGGTGAGATATTACGCTACGATCGCCAGCTTGATTTACGCTACGGACTTATCAGCCGTTCGTTACGTTGGCGCTCTCCCAGTGGTAACACCATAGATATCAGCTTTGAACGCTTTGCTAGTCTTGCCGATCCGCACGTATTGGCGCTACGCTGCCATTTAACAGCAGTAGATTTTGATGGCTTAATCGAAGTTCAAGCTAGTATCAACGGCTATCCAGAAAATCAGGGTTTCAATCACTGGGAAGGACTAGATCAGGGCAAGACTGACCAAGGAATCTGGTTACAACGCTGCACCCGTAATTCTCGAATTGAACTCGGTATGGCAGCTAAGGTGACAATATTAGGCACTGAAGCATCTTTGCAAGTTAATACTGCACCTGGCTATCCTACCTTGAGTACAACCTTCTTCGCTAAAGCCCAACAGACCGTAACAGTAGAGAAATTAGTTACAGTTTTTACCTCGCGGGAGATCGAAACACCAGTCCCAGCAGCTCAAGAAAAACTCGCCCACTTGCCAGACTACGCAACATTACTAAAAGCCAATGAACAGGCATGGGATGAGGTTTGGCAGCAAAGTGACATCCTCATTGAAGGGGATACCACAGCTGCTTTTGCTGTTCGCTACAATCTGTTTCAGCTGCTGATTGCTGCTCCCCAGCATGATGACAGGGTGAGCATTCCGGCGAAAACCCTTTCCGGGTTTGGCTATCGCGGTCATATCTTTTGGGATACAGAAATTTTTATGCAGCCCCTGTTTCTGTTTACCCAACCCGCGATCGCCCGCAACTTACTCAGTTACCGTTGGCACACTTTGGATGGAGCTAGACGCAAGGCAGCCCATGACGGGTATAAAGGGGCAATGTTTGCCTGGGAAAGTGCTGTGACTGGAGATGAAGTGACACCACGTTGGGCTATCGGCAGTGATTTTTATGGTGAAGACGTGCGGATTTGGTGTCGCGATCGCGAAATTCATATCAATGCAGATATCCCCTATGCGATTTGGAACTACTGGCAAGCTACTGGTGATGATGAGTGGATGCAAAAGCGCGGTGCAGAGGTGATCTTAGATGCCGCGATTTTTTGGGGTAGCCGGGTAGAATTCAATCCTGAGCGCGAAAAGTATGAAATTCGGGGAGTAATCGGAGCGGATGAATACCATGAATTCGTCCACAACAACGCCTTTACAAACCGCATGGCGCAATGGCATTTAGAGAAAGCGATCGCAGTCTATGATTGGTTGGCCCAGAATTTCCCCGAACGAGTCAGCGAACTAGAAGAGAAACTAAAGCTGATCCCAGAGGAGCGATCGCACTGGCAAGACATCATTGCCAAAATGTTGTTTTTCTATGACCCATTAACAGAACTAATCGAGCAGTTTGAGGGATTTTTCCAATTGGAAGATATCAACTTAGCAGATTATGAACCCCGCGATCGCTCCATGCAACCGATCTTAGGTATGGATAAAACCAACAAATCTCAAGTACTCAAGCAGCCAGATGTATTAATGCTCCTATATTTAATGCGGGAATCAGCAGATTTTCCCTACAACGAAAAAGCATTGCAGACAAGCTGGGACTACTACGCACCCCGCACTGATATTACCTATGGTTCATCTCTTGGCCCAGCAGTTGAAGCCATTTTAGCTTCCGATTTGGGCAAATCAACCGAAGCTTACGAACTATTTATGCGGGCGTTAATGGTGGATCTTGAAGATAACCGAGGTAACACCAGCGATGGAATTCACGGCGCTAGTGCTGGTGGCATTTGGCAAGCTGTAATTTTTGGGTTCGGCGGCATCCAACTAACTGAAAATGGCCCTGTAGCCAATCCCCACCTCCCCCCTGGCTGGACGCGCCTGAAGTTTAAACTGCACTGGCAAGGCAAATGGCACGACTTCGATCTGCATGGGGAACAAGTCTCCCCAGATATCACTCGTCAACTAGAATTTCTGCAACTTTCTCTCTCCTCAAATCCCCCCTCATCTTCCCCCACTCCCCCAATGCCCAACATCCAAGGATTTATCTTCGATCTAGATGGTGTATTAACAGATACAGCAGAACTTCACTATCTAGCTTGGAAAAAGCTAGCAGATGAAGAGGGTATTCCCTTTAATCGGGAGGCTAACGACGCGCTGCGGGGAGTATCCCGTCGTGCTTCCCTGATGCTGATTCTTGGAGATAGACCGTATTCGGAAGCACAAATCCAGGAGATGATGGAGCGGAAGAATCGCTATTATCTAGAATTGATGCAAAACATGACAGCCAAGGATTTGTTACCAGGTGCGATCGCCCTTTTGGATGAACTGCGGCAAGCTGGGATTAAGATTGGTATTGGTTCAGGTAGTAAAAATGCCCGCACAGTGATCGAGCGATTGGGCATTGCTGATAAAATAGATGCGATCGCAGACGGTTATAGTGTAGAGCAACCCAAACCAGCACCCGACCTATTTTTATACGCAGCCAAGCAGCTAGGACTCGAACCAGGGGAATCTGTAGTTGTAGAAGATGCCGCAGCAGGTGTTGATGCAGCTCTAGCAGCTGGTATGTGGGCGGTAGGACTGGGACCTGTTGAACGAGTTGGAGCTGCTAATGTTGTTTTGCCCAGCCTAGAAGGGATCAAATGGGCAGATTTAAAAGCCAAATTAAGCAACATTAAGAGACAAAAACATTAAGAAATTGACAAATAAAATTTGTGGGCTAAACCTCTGGCGTAGAACTTAACCTCAAGTGATGACACTGATAACTAATAACTGTTAAACTCAAAAGCCAAGATTATCTAAGTAGTAAGCTCTTAGACATTTAACTTGCATATTACCTGAAAGTAAAACTCTTGTGGGGTGGGTCGGAAAGCCATTGGTGTCAACTTCAGAAAAAATCTGCTTTGAGAAGACGTTTTGCCCTCATCCCCTAACCCCGAATCCCAACTTGGGATTCGGGGAACTAGAGAATTTGCTCCCCTCTCCCAAAATTGGGAGAGGGGTTGGGGGTGAGGGTCAAACCTCGAAAGCATGCCTTGCCTAACTTCTACGTTAAGTTGACACCAATGGCATCTTGCCCGCCCTAGTTATGCAAATTAAAAGTACATTAGCTTAGTCAGATATCCAAGTTAGGAGTAAAAGTGTGAATTTGGATGATTTAGCTTTAAAGTTACAGAATATGCATCAGCGCGTCGCCCTTTTGCAACGCCAGAGTCAACAGCAAAAAGCACAGGAAGATATTGAACTCTTCGCCGCAGTACTCCAAGAAGTCAACCTCGCTTTGGAAGAACTGCAAATAGCTAATCAAGACCTACAGCAGCAGAATAAAGAATTATTTAACACTCAACAGGATTTGGTGGCACAACGTCAACGCTACCAAGAACTGTTTGAAGAAGTACCAGACGCTTATTTGGTAACTGATACCAAAGGGCTAATTCAAGAAGCTAATTCTGCCACCACTATCCTACTAAACATTTCCAAGAGTTTCCTTTTGGGCGAACTCCTAGAGATTTATGTGCTTGAGAAAGAGCTGATTGCTTTTCATTTAAAACTGACTCATCTGCGCGATCGCGCCGAAATCCCAGACTGGAAAATCCAAGAGTGGGAAGTAAACCTCCAACCACGTAACAGAACACCCATTATTGCTGCGGTTAAGGTGGTTGCTATCCGTAATCAATATAGTAAGTTAGTCGGTCTGCGCTGGCTATTTCGAGACATTAGTGAAAGCAAGCGAACCCAAGCCAAGCTGCAATATGCAGAAGAGGCGATGCGACAAGCGCTGGCCAAAGAAAGGCAGTTTAGTGACCTGAAATCCCGCTTGCTTACCATCACCTCCCATGAGTTTCGCACCCCTTTGGCAACCATCCACTCTTCTGCGGAACTACTAGAATATTATCGCCATCTCTGGAACGAGGAGCGACAAAATACCCACCTGCGTCGAATTCAAGCATCAGTTATGCATATAACCCAGTTGTTAAATGATTTATTGGTGCTGAGTCAGAATGAAACA
The DNA here is from genome assembly GCF_054880495.1 of Nostoc sp. NCBI lineage: Bacteria > Bacillati > Cyanobacteriota > Cyanophyceae > Nostocales > Nostocaceae > Nostoc > Nostoc sp. The sequence goes on along the minus strand of NZ_JBTYKD010000337.1, from coordinate 17,493 downwards.
GGCAAGTTAGAGTTGAATCCAACACCCCTGAATTTGGTGGAATTTTGCCGTGATCTCTTAGAAGAATTACAACAGAGCGATCGCTCACAACACGCGATCGTTTTTAGCGGCGAGTGCCAATGCACAGAAGTCAACTTAGACGCTAAACTACTGCGACAAATCTTGAGTAATTTATTCTCGAATTGTCTAAAATACTCTCCCATTGGTAGCACAGTTAAGTTTTCTGTCACCACTGCCAACGATCAAGCTATACTCCAGACTCAAGACTCTGGTATTGGCATTCCCCCTTCTGACATTGAACACATCTTTGAACCCTTCCATCGCGCCAGTAATGCAGGCAATATCCCCGGAATGGGATTGGGAATGTCCATCGTCAAGCAGGCTGTAGATTTACATGGCGGCGAGATTACTGTCGAAAGTGCGATCGGTGCGGGAACTACCTTTACAGTCATTCTGCCATTTTCGAGAAATTTGCAGGTAAATAGGGAGGCACAAATAAACTTAACTATGTGATTTCTTGGAAAGTTGGCAATAATCAATCACTTTTCTTTATTGAATTAAAAACCAAATATAATTGCTTCTATGCTGGAAGGTCTTTAAACTAGAGCTAACTGGTCAACAATAAGTTGATTGTAAAGTTTTTCTTAACAGTAGCTTAGGGAAACGAACTCAAAGACTTTGTATCTTTAAATGTAAGTTAAAAATATTACGCCTGTGGTTATCTCTAACAAATCAGAATACGCACTTCTAGCCCTGTTAGAGTTGGCAAGCTGCTACCCTAAGGGTGAAGCCCTGCAAATTCGAGAGATAGCGGCATTGCAAGACATACCGAACCGCTATTTAGAACAACTCCTGGCAACATTAAGGCGTGGAGGTTTAATTAATAGTATACGCGGAGCCAAAGGTGGCTATGTTCTGGCACGAGATCCCCAGAAGATTACAGTATTGGATGCTTTTAGTTGCATGGAAGGGTCAGATATTGTTCTCTCTGATTGTGAGCCGACTCCCAACACAGTAGAAGGTGAGCTAATTCAGGAAGTCTGGCAGGAAGCACGTCAGGCTGCTAACTCCGTTTTGGAAAAATATACACTCCAAGACCTTTGTGAACGAAGAGCAATCCGCCAGCAGAAGGAACTCATGTATTACATTTAGATTACCTAGCTGAACAACTTTCGCTAAGCTAAGGGACTTCCAACAAATAAATTACCCAATCTTGTGGGGTGGGTATCTTGCCCGCCTCTGGCTTAGGGCGGGCGAGACGCCCACCCCACAAGAAGTAGTTAAGTATTTTTTTATTTGGAAGTCCCATAGCGAAAGTCTATTTCAACATTTTAATGGACTGAAATCTTTTCTCATCCCAATTCTATGTGAGGCTGCGGTTTATTAACGTAGAGGCAATACCCTGCGGGAAGCTAAAGCTACATGAATTGCCCCTACAGCGCAGTTTTGGGTAAGTCCCATAGGCGCATCTTCAAAAATAAAGATTAATTTAAGTTGAATCATCCTACTTGCCTCAAGATAGAAGATTTTTCTCCCAAAAGATGTTGTATTTTGGTAAGAAAGCCTATTTATGAGGTTGACAATGGAGGCAAAAAGTGAAACCTTCAACCGACGCGCACCGCTAATTACTGCTGGAATTTTTCTTGGTGTTGGTCTTGGAGGATTTCTTGATGGAATTTTACTGCATCAGCTCCTCCAGTGGCATCACATGCTTAGTAACATTCGACCTCTGACAAACACGGCGAATATAGATTTGAACATGGTATGGGATGGGTTATTTCATGCTTTAGATTGGGTATTCACGGTGGTAGGACTTGTGTTGCTATGGCGTGCAGGAGGGCGTGATAATGTTCCTTGGTTATCACAGACCTTTATTGGGTCAATAGTGATTGGGACTGGGTTGTTTGACTTGGTTGAAGGTTTAATTGACCACCAAATTCTCGGTATCCATCATGTGAAACCAGGCCCAAATCAGTTAGCTTGGGATTTAGGATTTCTTGCATTCGGTGCGCTACTTATTCTTATTGGCTGGATAATGATCAAAAAAGAGTCAGAGTCAGTAGTCGATAGTCAATAGTTATGGGGCATTGGGCACTTGTACTGAGCGTTCGCGTAGCGTCTCGTAGAGAAGTCGTTGGCGCAGCCTCTCGTAGAGAAGTATTGGGCATTAGTTATTCTCCCTTGTCCCCCTTGTCTCCTTTGTCCCCCTTGTCGCCCTTGTCCCCCTATGCCTACAGATACTTTTGAAAAAACTAGCTGGAGTTGGCAGATTTCTCAATTTCAACAACAAGCGGGAGAATGGTGGGAATACCAGTTTTACCGCTTTGAACACGCAATGCCAGAATTACCTACTGGATGGTCAATTAGCCCTTGGTTAAGCGAGTTGCTGAAATTCCTGTTTTGGCTGGTAATAGGCTTATTTATCGCTTGGATGGGTTGGCGATTATGGCGAGAATTCAGTCCTTATATATATTCTTGGCTGAATAGAAGGGGCAATCTCACTGATTTTCGCCTAAAAACTCGCTCTAGTGAGTCATCCATAGCCCTTTTGCTGGAGCGATCGCAAGAATTTTACCATCAGGGTAACTACCGTGAAGCTTGCCGTTGTGTCTATTTAGCGACGTTACAGCAATTGCATCAAAATGCCATTGCACCACACAAACTCAGCCGCACTGATGGAGAATATCTGCAATTGCTGCGATTGTCTGTGACTCCGATACAGCCTTATGAAACTTTAATTACCACTCACGAGCAATTATGTTTTGGGAATGCCGAGATTTTGCCAGACAATTATGAGCAGTGTCGGCAAGCTTATCGGGAAATTTCCCAAGCATGAAAAAGCCATTGCTCTAAGTTGACACGCATGGAACCCTAGCCCCTCTCCTTACTAAGGAGAGGGGAGATAAAGCACAGCTTTATCGGGGTGAGGTTAAGCCGATATTTTCCAGATTGCCTACTTTGTGAGAATCGCGATCGCCTGATCCACAGCTTGCAAGGCAGTGTTTACTTCTGCCTCTGTGACAATTAGCGGTGGCACAAACCGGACTACTTTTGGCCCGGCTGGTACTAGTAATACGCCCTGGTTGATGACAGCATTGACGACATCGGCTGCGGTTAGCCCAATGTCGTCTCGCAACTCCAAACCGTTGATTAAACCCCAACCGCGAACTTCGGCAATCTGCTGAGGATATTTCGCAGCGATCGCTCTCAATCCAGTTCGCAATTGTTCACCCCGATCTTCCACATTCTGTAAAATATTTTCCCGCTCTAATGTCTGGCAAACACTGAGTGCCACACCACACACAAAAGGATTTCCCCCAAAGGTGCTGGCGTGTTCCCCTGGTTGGAAAATATCGCAGAATTTCTTGCTCATCATTGCACCGATGGGAATACCGCCACCTAAGCCTTTGGCACTGGTGAAGATATCCGGTTCAACGCCGAGATGTTCGTAACCCCATAATTTGCCACTGCGCCCCATGCCAACTTGCACTTCATCAAAAATCAATAAAATGCCAGTTTCGTCGCAAATCTGCCGGAGCTTTTTGAAATAGGCAACATCCCCCGGACGTACACCGCCTTCTCCCTGCAATGGCTCAATCAGAATCGCCGCTACCCGATAATCGCCTTCATCCAACTCGCTAACCGCTACTTCCACAGCGTTAATATCGTTGTAATTTACGTAGTGAAACCCAGGAACCAAGGGATCAAAATACTTTTGATACTTCGGTTGTGCAGTGGCAGTAACAGTTGCTAAAGTTCGTCCGTGGAAACTGGCATGGGCGGTTAAAATAATCGGTTTTTCAATGTCTAATACGGTGTGGGCATATTTCCGCGCCAGTTTAATTGCAGCTTCGTTAGCTTCAGCTCCAGAGTTGCAGAAAAATACGCGATCGGCACAGGAATGATCAACGATCCATTTTGCCAATTCACCTTGCTCAGGAATGTAGTACAAATTAGAGACATGGTGCAGCTTTTGGATTTGGCGTGTCACCGCTTCTACCATCGCTGGGTGGGCGTGTCCTAAAGTACAAGTGGCAATTCCCGCCACAAAGTCCAGATATTCTCGCCCCTGTGTATCCCAAACCCGGCATCCAGCACCCCGTTCTAGGGCTAAGGGAAACCGCGCGTAGGTGGACATGACAGCTTCATTAAAGCTATCTGCATCAAAGGGACTGGATGCTAACCCTGAATCTGCGGGGATGGTGGCTTGGTCAACGAGAGTTTCTAGGCTCACTACCGCTCCTCCTGAAAGTTTTTCATTATATAGTTATTTACTAGTTTCCTAGAAATCTCTAAAAAATACTTTTTATTTAGCACAACTCGTACTTCTTCTTAAGTTAACGCTTATATGACCTCAAACGCTTGGCAGTGGTGAAAAAACTTTGTACTCAAGACTTGAGCAATTGAAAGCTACAAATCCCCGACTTCTTTAAGAAGTCGGGGATCTTGTCGATCGCTATTGACTTAGTAACCCAACCCCCATTTCCAGATGCATCTTAAGCTTTGTGCAAATTTAGCAGGTTCTCTTGATCAAACCGATCGGGGTAAGCCATCCTCCTACCTTCCAAGGTTATTTTAATGAGTGCCGCTTGCTCATCTGTGGGTGAATTTATTTCATCTATCACCCCTTCAAAAAATTGAATGATGTTAAATCCAGGAGATTTTAATCCCCTTCCTTCTCTCACCTGCTGGAGTGCTAGCTGAGGAAATGCCATCAGAGAAGTCATATAGCTGACTTTGTATGCTGGACTTCCTGTAGGCTTAATACCGTATCGACGGCACAAGTCGCGTAATTCTGGGATGGTTTTGATTTCTAACTCGGAACGCGTGAACATAAAATAGAATTACCTCTTGGTAAAAGTGGTATCGGTGGTGAACCGTTTGTCAGACTGAGAACACCACCGATTTTAAACTTTATATCGTTGTTAACATCGATTCAATCGTTATTTACATCTCTCAATAATGCCTAACCCCAAGGGTAAACCTGAAAATTTCGGAAATCAACCAAGCAAAGAACTAACCGAACAACTCAACTTTCGGGTTACTAAGGATATGAAGGAAGAGGTGAAAGCACAAGATGACCCCCCAGAGTTCTGTAGACGCGCTATCCAGGAAGCACTAGACAAGAAAAAAGATAAGTAGTCCTGAGTTATTTAGATAACTTGTAGTTTAAATATACTAAAAAGGACGAATGCTATAAAGTTAGTAGGAAACTAGAAAAATTAGCCTAAAAGTACTATTGTTACGTTATTCTCTATACTTGATTACCAGCATTAAAAATCTGCTCTGCGGTTAAATGAAATGTTGTACTTAGTTTAAATATACTAAAAAGGACGAATGCTAAAAAGTTAGCAGAAAACTAGAAAAAGTAGGTTAAAAGTACTATTGTTACGTCATTCTCAACACTTGAGCAAAAATATCAACGTATCCAAAAGGAGTTAATGGCTGGGGCGATCGCTCTCGGCGGTGTTTTCTTCATTGGCACTTTGTGGTATCGAATAATAGAGGGCTGGTCATGGGAAGATGCGGCTTACATGACAGTCATTACTTTAGCGACTGTGGGATATGGAGAGACGCATCCACTGGGTAGCCGAGGACGGTTGTTTACAATTGCCCTGATTTTGTTGGGTGTAGTCAATATCGGTTACATTGTCAACAGATTTACAGAAGCGATCATTGAAGGCTACTTTCACGAAGGAATTCGGCTACAACAGCAGAGGCGGTTAATGGAATCCCTATCAGAACATTACATCATCTGTGGATTTAGTCGGACTGGTCGTCAAATTGCCAAGGAATTTCAGGCAGAAGATGTACTTTTTGTGGTGATTGATTCGGAGATGGAATCTGTGCAAAGGGCGCAGATGGAAGGTTACACAGCATACCAAGGTGACGCTACCCTAGATGAGACACTCCTGAAAGTTGGCATTGAAAGAGCGACTTGTATCGTTGCAGCACTTCCTTCAGATGCCGAAAATTTATATATTGTCTTATCAGCAAAAACACTGAATTCGGGAATTCGGGCGATCGCACGCGCAAGTACAGAAGAGGCTTTGCAGAAGTTACAACGCGGTGGTGCAGATGAGGTGATATCCCCCTATATTACTGGTGGTAAGCGCATGGCTGCTGCGGCTCTCAGACCCCAAGTATTGGACTTTGTAGACGGGATTTTGACAGGTACAGATCGTCAGTTGTATATGGAAGAATTTTTACTCGACCCGGTTTTTTGTCCCTTTGTGGGTCAGAGTTTGCAAAAAGCGAGATTGCGATCGCAATCTGGGGCATTAGTTCTAGCAATTCGTCGCCTTGATGGGAGTCTCATCGGTGGCCCGACTGGTGATACTGTTTTAATGCCGGGAGATCGGCTAATCGGTATGGGTACAGCTGAACAGTTGCGGAGCCTTAACCAAATTCTCGGCCCAATTGGTTCTCAGAAATTGCGTAAACCTAAGAATAATAGCTAATTCGTAATTCCTAATGACGCTTGAATACTCCCTAAAGCCATTCGTAATTAAACAATTTAAAATTATTTTTTGAGGCTTGAATTCTTGATGTTTATCAGCTAGTTAAGTATTTATCCACATAGATATACCTCTTTTAAAATCTTTTCCAGAGCTATACAACTTAAGCTAATGTCTAATTCTCCCAGTAATTCGATAGGTTTTATTTTACTAACTCATACGAAGCCTCTACAAATTTACAGGCTAATAAATAAGTTAAATAGGATGTTCAATTATCCTTTAATTGTTTGTCATCATGATTTTTCAAAATGTGATTTATCTGTAGATACTCTGTCAAAAAATGTTTTATTAGTACGCCCTCACTTACAAACTGAGTGGGCAGATTTTTCTGTTGAAGAGGCTACAGTACAGGCACTTAAACTAATGTACGAGATACCAGATCCACCGGATTGGTTTGTATTACTCAGTGGAGCAGACTATCCTATTAAAAGCGCAAAGCAAATATTGGATGATCTGACCTCAAGTCAATATGATGCTTATATTCAGTATGAGCAGATCACATATGAGACTTATAAACATGATTTAAAACCAAATATGTTATGGCTGAAAAATTCCTATCAACGATACTGTACAAAGTCGTTTTCTTTTCATTACTCAAAAAAATACTTTGCTCAACTGAATATAGAAATACGCTTAGAACATCCTTTATTAACGAAAGCTTTTCTTCCTTTCTCAAACAAACTTGCTTGTTTCAGTGGAAGTCAATGGTTTTGTGCCAATCGCAAAAGTGCTGAGTACATTATCGATTTCCACGCACAGAGAAATGCCTTAACCTTACATTACAGTCAGGTAAAGCATGCAGACGAGGCATATTTTCAAACTATACTTGCTAATTCACCTCATTTGAGACTAAAAAATGACCGTCGGCGATATATTGATTGGTCAACTGGAGGCCCTCATCCAAAAATATTGCTAATGGAAGATTTGCCTAATCTACTTGCATCATCTGCTCATTTTGCTCGGAAATTTGACATTGATATAGATAGCAATATTCTCGATGAACTGGATAGAATTACATCTTAGTAGTAACTTAACATTTTAGTAACCCTAGCAAGATAAATTCTGGCTGGTTGTTACCGAATTAATCGCAATTTACAAAAGATTTCCTCTAGCGATTAGCGCAAGCCACTGCCTCGAAACAATCACATCCTTGAGAATAACAGCAACGACGTGTAAATTGCCAACTAGCGATGCAGCTCAACTTTAGGAAACATATCGCAATCTATCGGCTCACCAGATTTTTTGGCTTTGAATGAATTAAATTCTGGTAAATCAATTTCATCAACAGGTCTAAAGGGCCATGCTTTCGGGCGGTGATAGTAAGTAACATCATCACCAGTCCAATTTGTCACCACTGCACGTCGTTGTGTAGAAGATATGTTGGTTACTGAATGATGAATTGTCAGAAAATGATGAACCAAGCAATCTCCAGGCTCCATATCCCAGGACAAAATTTCGTGAGGCTGTGGCTCTACAAACCAGGAGGGGTTTGATGCTTCACGTAACTCTTTGCCCCATCGATGAGAGGCTTTGATGTACTCTAATCGACCATTTTTTTGGTTGGTGCTATCTAAAGCCAGCCAAATTTTACAACACTGCCAACCTTGTATAGGCCAGTAAGGTAGGTCATTATGCCAGCCAACACGGCTGTTCGCTTTCGGCTTTTTAACAAAGAAACCGTCACCCAAAAAGTTAAGTTTTTTCGATTTTAAGACTTGAGCAGCGATCGTTGCTAGCGGAGATTCAAAAGCTAAAGCCCGGAAATCAGGGTCAGTGAGCCATAAGCTACTAACATGTTCCACATGACCTTCTGATCTGGGGATACCCTTAATTTCTAGAGGACCAGGAATTGATACGTTCTTGTCAACGGCTGTTTGCATCCGTTCTACCCAGATGTCATCCAAAACATTTTTGACGCAGATAACGCCGTCGCGGTTGAAAGCTTCAACTTGTTGGAGGCTGATTTTTGATGTGTCTACCTTGAGCATCGTAACTTTTTCAGATTTTGAAATTTAACTAATTTGGGTTAGATCAGCTAATTTGCATTCAAATTGTATATTGAAACAGAAGTTACAATCAGAATGCAAACTAACTGTATATCAGCTTATCTAACAACCAATTTCTAGAACCTGCTTTACTGACATCAACTTTGTCACTATGTCATAAAACTTTTTTAGTATAGAGTAAAGATTAAATTAACAGTTCTCCCTGTAGGTGGATAAATCTCCAATCTGAGCGCAACACCCTTTGTTAACATCTGTACTTAACCAATTTCACCCTAACTACCCAGATCCTTTTTAATAATCAGTGGGACAAGTGACGCTAGCCGTAATATACCAGACAGAACGAACACTTCCACTATGCCAATAGACCCAGCAAATTGAGCGATTAAGCCACCTATAGTTGCTCCTAAAGCACCACTTGCTCCAGCAACAGCAGCAGCTGTTGCAAAATAGATAGACTGATTTTTTACTGGCGCAATCTCTATCTGGAGATTGTTGTTACATAAATCAACTCCTCCCCAATTACCCCCAATGAAAATGTGTAACAGAGGCAACCACAGACAGAGGTCTAGAGGACTAGAACCGATCCTCAGCCACAGCCAGGGTATGACGGCAATTAGAATTCCATTAAAAATTAGAATAGGACGATTGCCTATTTTATCTGCTAATCTACCCCACAGAATGAGCATCAACATATGTGCTCCGGCTCGCAGGCTGTTGTAGAAAGTTACCCAACTCACATCCAGGTTTAGGGTATCTAGCAAGTAGAGGTTAAAAAACGGCGCACTCAGGTTTACAGCAAATGTCCATGAGCCGAAATAAAGTAGAAACACCAAAAAATTAGAGTTTTTCCAAATGCTACTATCTATCTTATTTTGGGGAATTGGCATTTGCGGCAGACAGATTGCTTCAGATATCTCAGCAGGTTCATTTGATGCCGAATCTGACTTAATCTCATTTGTTTGAGATGAGTTACTATGGTAGGTATTTTCTAATTGGGGATTTATATCTATCTGGAAATACTGACACCCCAAGCTGACAATTCCAAAGATAATGCCTAAGAGCAAAATCACCCCATAACCTTGGATACTTCCCCCGTACCAATGTGATACCGTTAAACCAGCTATTGGCAAGCTGACCAACTCGGTGAAGTTGGCAGCACTATTACGTAGCCCGAAATATCTACCTCGCAATCGCCGTGGGACTAACATTGCTATCCAACTGAACCACGATGCACTTCCTAATCCTCCTAATAGATGGCTGCATAGGAGAATCAAAAACGTTAATATCACTAATTGGTTTGAATTAAGCCCTCCCCAACTAAAGCTAACAATGCCAATTACTAAAATTAGCCACAGTAATCGAGCAATCCCATGAGTGCGAAGGGAATACTGAAAGCGGCTAGTACTGCGTTCAGATAAGTAAGCACCTATCGGCTGAAAGAGATTCACCAACATGGGGATAGAACTTATCATGCCAAATACTATCGGACTAGCATCCAACTCCACTAAGAAATTACTTAGCAAAACTCCGCCAGTACCAATAGAAAAAACTGCTGCGAAAACACCATCGACAGTGGAAGCCCTCAAACTAGTGCGAATAGCATCTTTAGAAATCCGAGGGCTGAGTGTTGAGGTCCCAGAGAGTGTTGTTGATGGTGAGGCAATCGCAGCAATTTCTAGAGAAAGAGGCGCACCTGTTTCAACTGGAACAGAATCCATAAGTATAGTATTTAACAATATAATAGCGAAGCATCCTAAATTCAAAGAGCAAGGAGAACCCCATATTTAAAAGCAAGGGTTTCTAATCAGGACGCCTAAAATCGTGCCTATAAACACTCATAATAAAAGTTTTTTTTTCTTTTCCATGAATAAATTCACTTGCTCTAAATATTCAGGGGAAGTTGGAGTCTCTTGAAGGGAAAGGAATTAAAGCTTTTTTTCCTTCGCCTAAAGAATAAATTTAAGGTCTTACCTAAACGTTGAGTTAGAGAGTAAACTTTTGGATAGTTCAACCAGTATCGTCATCTCAGTAAGGATTATGAGTGACTTGCTAGATGAATGAAGCAGCTATATATTGCATTATTACACGGATTATGTGGTGTGGTCTGGCTACCTAAAGATTGACTTTCTAAATGGTCTCTCAAAATCCGTAAAATCTACTTTTTTTGTTTGAAATCTACCTTTGGTTTAGGTACAATAATTTAAAAATCGTGGTATGTTAATAAATGTAAACAATCGTTTAAGCTTTTTAAGCAAGCAATATAACTGTTCTAGCTTGCTTGGAAGCTCTTATCCAGCTACTATAAGTCTCTAATTGCCTTGGGCTAGATATAGCATTAACAGCTTAAAAATGTGAGAAAATGTATGAAGTTTTGTTGCAGAAGTTTGTATAACTTCTCAGGTTCAGCTTAGACTGACAGTCTTTTGCCATGCTTCTGAAATTAAAGTAGACACGCCTAATCTGTGGTGTTCTATTTTGATATTTCTAAATTTGCAATAATCACAATCCAATTTAATGGAGAGCTACTTCTTTTTTCTATCGAATTGGAGGCAGTTTACCATGACGTGATTTTAGCAAATGATCATATTTTAGAAGTGCTTAAACTTCTAATTGCATCTAGATTCCAGTTACAATTTTTTTCATACAAAAGGCAAAAATAGTGACCATTGTTCAGACAAAACTTCAAGCTACTGAAACCACATTTCACATAGAAGCTTATGAAAAGATTGAGTATGACTTAGTTTACGTAGATGGGGTTTTCGATATTGCTAATCAAGAACTTGCAGATATATATAGAAGTTTTGGAAGATGCTTGGCTGTTATAGATACTAACGTCAACCATTTTTACGGTACTCAGATTGAAAAATATTTCCGGTATTACGGGATTGATTTGAAGATTTTTTCTCTGACTGTTAGCGAACCAAACAAATCTATCCAAACCTTCGAGACAATTATCGATGTGTTTGCTGACTTCAAATTAGTGCGTAAAGAGCCAGTATTAGTAGTAGGTGGTGGTTTAATTACAGACGTTGTAGGTTTTGCTTGCTCTACTTATCGCCGTAGTAGTAATTACATCCGAATTCCTACTTCTCTGATTGGTTTAATTGATGCTAGTGTGGCTATTAAGGTAGCAGTTAACCATAAGAAGTTGAAAAATCGTTTAGGTGCTTATCACGCTTCCCAAAAAGTCTTATTGGACTTTTCTCTGCTGCGTACTTTACCAACAAACCAAGTGCGTAATGGGATGGCAGAGTTAGTCAAAATCGCTGTAGTTGCTCACTCTTCTGTATTTGAGTGGTTGGAAAAGTATGGGGAAGAACTGCTTGACACCCATTTTGCTAATATTAACGCAACTCCAGAGTTAAAAGAAATAGCTCACCGTCTGACTTACGAAGCGATCAAAAAAATGCTGGAGTTAGAAGTACCCAACCTCCAGGAGCTAGACTTGGATAGGGCAATTGCTTACGGACATACTTGGAGTCCTACTTTGGAACTTGCGCCAAGCGTGCCTCTGTTTCATGGGCATGCAGTCAGTATTGACATGGCCTTATCTGCAACGATCGCTGCAAATAGAGGTTATATCACTATTGAAGAACGCGATCGCATTTTAGGATTAATTAGTCGTTTGGGACTGACTCTTGATCATCCTTTATTAGATGAAGAACTTTTATGGGATGCTACCGAGTCTATCACTCTCACACGAGATGGTTTGTTAAGAGCCGCAATGCCCAAACCTATTGGTACTTGCTTCTATGCTAATGATTTGACACGGGAAGAATTGGCAGTCGCTTTAGCAGAACATAAGCAGCTTTGCAGCACCTATCCTCGTGGTGGTGAGGGCGTAGATATGTACCCCGTTTATCAGACAGAACTAGTTGGGAGTGCAAAATAATGTCTACTAAAATAGACACGCCCACAGCTAGACCGGTGACACCGCTAGGAATATTAGCAAAGAAGTTAGAAGCTGTTGTAAAAGAGATTAACCAACGCACAGACTTACCTGTGGAGTTAGTCGCCAACCTCAATCAAGCATGGCATTTGGCAGCAGGTTTAGACCCTTATTTGGAAAAATTTACTACCCCGGAATCAGCTGCTTTAACTGCACTTGCCGAGAAAACATCTACAGAAGCATGGCAACAACGCTTTACAGAAGGAACAACAGTGCGCCCTTTAGAGCAAGAGATGCTATCTGGTCATGTAGAAGGACAAACTCTCAAAATGTTTGTTCATATAGCTAAGGCCAAAAGAGTACTAGAAATAGGGATGTTTACAGGTTATTCTGCACTAGCAATGGCAGAAGCATTACCTGCGGACGGAGTGCTAATAGCCTGCGAAGTAGATGCTTTTGCGGCAAAAGTTGCACAAGCGGCTTTTGATCAATCTGTTCACGGTAAAAAAATCCGCGTGCAATTAGGTGCAGCTTTACAAACCTTAAATAAGTTGGTAGAAGCTGGAGAATCATTTGACTTAGTGTTTATTGACGCCGATAAAAAGGAGTACATAACCTACTTTCAAACATTGCTAGATACTAATTTGCTAGCACCGTCAGGTTTTATTTGTGTAGATAATACACTCCTGCAAGGAGAGGTTTATTTACCTGTAGAACAACGCACGGCCAACGGTGAAGCGATCGCTCAATTCAACCGTGTTGTCGCTGCCGATCCGCGTGTTGAGCAAGTTCTGTTACCCATACGAGATGGGATGACGCTGATTAGACGCGTGGCGTAATCAAGAGATAAGGGAGATAAGAAGGAATAATTTTTCGCTTGCTTCCTAATCTCCCTGATCCCTTGATTTTTGCCTGCTCCCACTACTCCCCCTAGTTTCAAAGACTTATGGTGCAATCAATTTCTTTATCTCTACCTGAATCTATAACCTCATCAACGGGTGTCAGAGTAAAGGTAGTGGCTCTATTCAAGACTCTCGGTACTCTGACATTATTACTAATAGCCTTGCCGTTCAATGCTTTTATAATGTTGATATCTTTGCTGTGGGGTATTGTGCAGTTTCCGAAAAAAGCTGTTGTAGGCGCTCATCAACAGACTATTTTGGTGAGTGGAGCCAAAATGACCAAAGCATTGCAACTTGCTCGCTGTTTTCATGCAGCAGGACACAGAGTTATTCTGATTGAAGGTCACAAATATTGGTTGTCTGGGCATAGATTCTCAAAAGCTGTAAGTCGTTTTTATACAGTTCCGGCACCCGAAGAAGACCCACAAGCCTATATCCAGGCGCTAGTAGAAATCGTTAAAAAGGAAAAGGTTGATGTTTATGTACCTGTATGTAGTCCTGTAGCTAGTTACTACGACTCTTTAGCAAAGCCTCCATTATCAGAATACTGCGAAGTTTTCCACTTTGATGCAGATATAATCAAGATGTTAGATGATAAATTTGCCTTCACTGATCAGGCGCGATCGCTTGGTTTATCTGTCCCCAAGTCTTTTAAAATCACAGATCCTCAACAAGTTATCAATTTCGATTTTAGTCAAGAAACCCGCAAATATATTCTTAAAAGTATTTCTTACGACTCCGTTCGCCGCTTAAATTTAACCAAACTTCCCTGCGACACCTCAGAAGAAACAGCAGCCTTTGTTAACAGTTTACCCATCAGTCCAGAAAAACCTTGGATTATGCAAGAGTTTATTCCTGGTAAAGAGTTATGCACACATAGTACAGTGCGCGACGGGGAATTAAGATTACATTGCTGTTCAAACTCTTCTGCGTTTCAAATCAACTATGAAAACGTCGAAAATCCCCAAATTCGGGAATGGGTGCAACACTTCGTCAAGAGTTTGGCACTAACTGGGCAAGTTTCTTTTGACTTTATTCAAGCTGAAGACGGTACAGTTTACGCCATTGAATGCAATCCCCGTACTCATTCGGCAATCACAATGTTTTACAATCATCCTGGTGTTGCAGACGCCTATTTTGGTAAAACTCCCCTAGCTGCACCTCTGGAACCCCTAACAAGTAGCAAGCCTACTTACTTCATCTATCACGAAATCTGGCGACTAACTGGTATCCGTTCCTGGAAACAATTCCAAACATCGGTTAATACCCTAGTACGAGGCACTGATGCCATTTACAGCCTTAATGACCCTATACCATTTTTGACTTTGCATCATTGGCAGATTCCCTTACTTTTGCTGAAGAATCTGCAAGAACTCAAAGGATGGGTAAAAATAGACTTCAACATTGGCAAACTGGTGGAATTAGGTGGCGATTAAAATAATTCGTAATTCGTAATTTAAGTTAGGAAGATGAATCATGCCAGTACTTCGTATCCTTCATTTAGTTGGGTCTGCACACAATGATTTTTACTGTAATTTGTCACGCCTTTACGCTCAAGATTGTCTGTCAGCGATCGCAGCTGAATCGCAGTATGATTTTCAGATTGCATACATCACACCTGATAGCCAGTGGCGATTTCCTCGCTCCCTGAGTCAAGAAGATATCGCTGTCAGCAAACCGATTTCTTTGCTTGATGCCATAGAGTTTATCACAGGGCAAAACATTGACCTCGTGTTACCACAAATGTTTTGTATTCCGGGAATGACTCACTACCGCGCCCTATTCGATCTGCTGAAGATCCCTTACATCGGCAATACTTCGGATATAATGGCGATCGCAACCCACAAAGCCAGAGTCAAAGCAATTGTCGAAGCAGCAGGGGTGAAAGTGCCTTGTGGAGAATTGCTCCGCCAAGGAGACGTTCCGACAATTAAACCTCCAGCAGTCGTTAAACCTGCAAGTTCCGCCAACTCTTTAGGGGTGTCTTTAGTCAAAGAGGTTACTGACTATGATGCTGCCCTCAAGAAAGCATTTGAATATGCTTCGGAGGTGATTGTAGAAGCATTTATTGAACTCGGTCGAGAAGTCAGATGTGGCATCATTGTCAAAGACGGTGAACTAGTGGGTTTACCCCTTGAGGAGTACCTGTTAAACCCCAACGATAAACCTATCCGCAGCTATGTTGATAAACTCCAACAAACGGAGGATGGCAACTTGCGTTTTAGCGCTAAAGATAATATCAAGTCTTGGATTGTAGACCCTAATGATCCGATCACCGAAAAGGTTCAGCAAGTGGCTAAGAAGTGTCATCAGAGTTTGGGTTGTCGTCACTACAGTTTATTTGACTTTCGGATCGACCCAAAGGGAGAACCTTGGTTTTTAGAAGCCGGGTTGTATTGTTCTTTTGCACCTACAAGTGTGATTTCCTGTATGGCGAAAGCAGCGGGAATCCCTCTAAATGAGTTATTAATGACGGCTATCAATGAAACTTTAAGCAGTAATCAAAAGGCGTTGCAGAATTGATAGCCTTGAGATTAACTCTGAAAGAATAACCCAAATATAAAGGAGAGCGATCGCAATTAATAAGGTTTCCTTTCTTAGAATGATTTAGTCATTACTAGGTTTTAACACATCTTTTGATACATTACGCTTAACTCAGCCACTGTAAAATCTTGGCTTTGCTAACCAATGACCAATGACAAATGACTAATAATCAATTTCTCTCCACCCATGCATGGCTGCGATGCTTTTTGTAACCAATTCGATCGCAATTGGGGGAGCTTCTGATATCAAAATGCTAGGGTAAACTGCTGCACCCCAGTCGGGATGAATTAACACACGGCATTGATTTTTAATCACTGGATAGTTGAGCAAAGCCTTGACAACTGCTGTGTCATCGTGGGGAATTGCTCCGGGATGCGACAGTAAAGGATAACCTGTACGAGGGTCGATTAGGTCGGTTAAATAGCCGCGATCGCGCAGATTAAATGCCAAATCGCAGCCAAATATCATAAACTTTTCTCGCAAGCGTTCTTTCTCTGTCTCTACTTCTACCGTCCTTTCCACTAGTTGATAACGCGATTGCTGTAAAACAATCACTACTCGTAAAAATGGCTGCCGTTTCCAATCTGGTAATATCCGTTCGCAGTTGGCACAGATATATTGACTGGGAGGATGAATTGAAATTTGAACCGCTTGTCCCGTTTCGGCAACTAAGTTAATGGGACAGGCTTGCTCCGAAGTGTAAACCTTGGGATAGTTCACTAAATTGATTCGGTTTATGCAAGTTTTTTAATTTAATCTCCGGTATAGATGATAACTCTTAAAAGTTCCAAAAAATTATAAATTTTCTCTAATATGTCAGTTTTTTTGTCACCAGTTGTTAATAAGTTGATAATTTTAATCCGAATTTTATCCTTTATTAACCTGTTCTAATGGGATTTGCAGCGATCGCTGTAGACGTTGGCAGCTACAGCACATTTCATCTTAATGAGGTACACAAGGGCGGGCAGGATGCCCACCCCACAAGATTTATCATATTAAGATGTGTACTTGATTTACCTGCAAAGTGCTGTATATATAGAGCGTGTGGTAGACAAGCGATACCTATGGTGGGCTACACCTACCCTCCTGAAATTTGGCCGTAAAATCCCCAAAAATGATGCGAATTAATTAATTGAGTTTTAAAGAATTCACTGGCACTTCATCCCAAGAATCGACTGTCCGCAATCGCGCTACCCAACCTGCTGCCTTTTGCATCTGGGTCAAATTATTCTCAAAGGAATCATGACAATCTTTAGCTTGAGATTCATTACAACAGGCAATACAGGCATGAATCATTCCAGACGGATCAATTTGCTCATTTACCCAAATAGTCATGGAGTATTGCCTCAAAAACTGTAGCAAAAAAAGATATTCGTTATTTTAGAATACTATTAGAGTCAAAAATTGGAGAGCAAAATCGGTAACAAATAGTGAACTAATCCCCATTACCGATTACTAATTTCCAATTATAGAGATATACCCTAACGGTAAATGGAGATAAACCACGTCTATCTTGAAACCTGTAGTTCTTCTGTGATCAAAAGGATTTGCCCTCATCCCCCAACCCCTTCTCCCAAATCTGGGAGAAGGGGAGCCAGAATTTCAAAGTCCCTCTCCCATATCTGGGAGAGGGA
>NZ_JBTYKD010000336.1:0-7862 GCF_054880495.1 Nostoc sp. | reverse complement strand
AGGGATTGAGGGTGAGGTAAGCCAGGGACATAAATTGTATGTTATTTAATTCTTATTCCTAAGTATGAATTTACTCTGCCTCTAATTTAGAACCCTTTTTGTAGGGGCAATACCCTGCGGTCAGCTAAAGCTACATGAATTGCCCCGACAAGAATCATCCGATTTTGCAAAATAAACTAGTTTCCCAATCAAGCAGTCACAATATAAGGCGAGTCGATCGCTGCTACACGATTAGCATCTACCAAGGCTTGGTATACCATCACCGCTACCTCAGCGCGTGTAGCATCACGGGTAGGATTAAGTTGTTTTAGATTTGGGTGATTGACGATAATCTCCTTTTGGGTAGCCTTGATTACTTCATCCTTGGCATATTCGGGAATCTTTGCTTGGTCATCGAAAGTTTTGATGGCGGTTACACTATCAGCAGATAACCCCAATCCATTCACTAGGGAGACAATCACTTGCACGCGCTGGATATTTTTGTTGGGACTGAAGCTATTGTCAGGAAAACCAGAGAGGAATGAACCTTGATATGCCTGCTGAATTACCTTAGATGACCAAAAGTCTGTTGGTACATCTTTGAATTTGATCGCAGGGCGGTTTGGCGATGGGTTGAAAGCTTTTACCAGTAATGCGGCGTATTGTGCCCGTGTCATTGTCGCATCTGGTTTAAATGTGCGATCGGGAAAACCATTAACTATCCCTAATTTGACTAATTCCCGAATAAACCCACCTGCCCAATGATTATTAATATCGGTTAATTCGATAGTAGGCGTAGGTGTCGGAGTGGGAGTGGGTATCGGTGTAGGCGTGGGTATTGGTGTAGGCGTGGGTATTGGTGTAGGCGTGGGTATTGGTGTAGGCGTGGGTATCGGTGTAGGCGTGGGTATCGGTGTAGGCGTGGGTATTGGTGTAGGCGTGGGCGTGGGTATCGGTGTAGGTGTGGGTGTCGGAACCGAACTATCTGCAAACTCTACATTTCCTGTGACTTTAGACGCATCTATTTTATTTCCCACGGAAACCAGCTTGTTGGAACTGGCATTTTGCAAATCAAATTTACCGTTATTGCGTAGAGTATTGCCGCCTGGGTTATTGGTACTGCCGATATCTGGTAGGGCAGTTGCAATGACTGTGATCCCATCATCGGTATTATTTTCGCTGACATTATTACGCAATACGGGACGAGCATTACCAGAGATGATAATCCCAGAACGGTTTTCAGAAATTTTGTTATCTATAAGTGTGGGTGATGCAGTATCACTAATGGCAACACCAAAACCTGTTTTGAAGCAAGTGTTACCTTGAATTTGACCTTTAGAATTTTTAGCGATCGCAATTCCATTGGCTGCATTCTGACTAAACACATTACCTTGAATAACTGGGTTAGCCTCGCCTGTAGCAAATACCCCCTCCCGTTTACAGTTGGTGAAGGTGCTATTAGCAACAGTAGGGGCAGTTGATTCAATCCAGACACCACTACCACGGCTAGCCAGATTTGTGACAGTGACTCCCCGAAGTTCGGCTTTATCCAGCAACACAAATGTGACATTCTGACCAGCAAAAGTACGGCTCAAGTAGTTACCACTTCCTTCAATCAAAATGCGATCGCCTTTGTTTGCTTCATCACCCACGACTATCACGCCAGATGGAATAGTTAGCGGAAAGACTTCACCGCTAGCAGCATTATAATTTCCATCTGCCAGTTGAATCTTAGTGTCATCTGTAGCTACCTTAAGGGCTTGGGTAATAGTTTTGAAAGGGGCTTGTTGGCTACCAAGATTGGTATCGCTGCCTGTTACTGGATTTACGTAAAAACTTTTAGCCATATTTATACTTTAAAAAACACATAGCTATCCTAGCGCTAACCATGAAAGTGGGTAGCGGTTGATGCATTAAATAACTTAAAGTACTTTTGAGTCCCAAGTTAAAAAATTACGTAAATGCTTTTGGCTTTCACTAGTGGTCTGTCCCATTATTTTTGATAGGCTGCAAGATCCCCGATTTCTTGAAGAAGTCGGGGATCTGACCACCGCTAATCACTCAGAACTAATGACTTATGACTTATGAATCAAGATTTAACACAACAGTGGTTGACAGAAATCCAGGTACTCAAAGAGCAGATGGCGGGACTTCAACACGATCGCAATTCTGCTTGGGAAAGTGCCCAAAAATGGCGTCAGCTTTATAATACAGAAGCAGAACAACGCCGCACAGATGCCCAACTGTCCCAACAGGCGATCGCATCGCTGAAGGCAGACATACATAAACTCCAGGGTCTTGAGGGCGAGACTCTGGCTATTAGGACACCAGTAACAGCAAACCAACAAGAAATAGAACAACTAAAATCTGTGGAGGACTTGCAAGCTAAACTGATCACCGTGATCAAAGAACGCGATCGCCTTTTGCAAGCTTTGAAAACTGAGCAGGATAACCACGCCCAAACCCGCAATAGCCTAACTACTGCTTTGGGTGATGCTATTGATAGCTTGACACGGGAACGAGCCGCAGGAGAAAAAGACCCAAGAGGACAAGGCGACAAGGAGATAGGGGGACAAGGGGCTAGCTAACAGCACCCAATAAGCTTTCCATAACTCATTTTCATGTGTATGTAGGGGATAGCGCGATCGCTTCGCTTGTATTTGCTGATCTCAAGTTGACTGCTGTTAAACTTTTGCAGTGCCATTAAGCATTGACACTCTCAGGGCTAAAGCCGCTGATGGCAATTTACCGATGCCGCTATCCTTGTCTGAGATGAATATCACATGCCATTAATCTCTCTATCGACTTGCTATCCAGGGCTTGGGAGAGAAAATATCCCTGTGCGTACTTGCATTTCATCGCTCTAAGTTGTGTCATCTGTTCCCCCGTTTCTACGCCCTCCGCTATTACATCTTTATTTAGACTTTGGGCTAGACTGATGATCGCCTGAATAATCTCTAAGTTTTCTCCATTAGCGCCCATCTTGGTAATAAAAGAACGATCAATCTTCAAGACAGTACTTGGAAAACGGTGCAGGTAACTCAAAGATGAATAGCCTGTGCCAAAATCATCTAAGTGTAATTCAATATTCATCTCTTGCAGTTGCAAAATCATAAAAGTTGCTAATTGAATATTTGCCATAAGTACGCTTTCGGTAATCTCCAGTTTTAAATTGCTGCCTTCGAGTCCAGTCTCTTGGATAATTTGCTTAATTCGTTCAATTAGCGTAGGTTCTGAAAACTGTTTAGTGGAAAGATTTACACTGATTGTCAAAGGTGGGTCAGCAGGAAATTGTATTTGCCAAGCCTGCATCTGACGACAAGCCTCGCGCAGTACCCAATAACCAATAGGGATAATCAGCCCAGTTTCTTCTGCTAGTGGAATAAAGTTGTCTGGAAAAACTAATCCGTGTAGCGGGTGCTGCCAACGAACGAGAGCCTCGAAGCCAATAATCTTGTAAGTTTCTAACAAAACAATTGGCTGATAATGAATCTGAAACTCCTGGCGTTCAACTGCCCGTCGTAGATCCATCTCTAACTCTAATAGCTGCGTTACTTGGGTGTACATGGTTGACTCAAATATCTTATGGCATCCTTTACCCGATCTCTTAGCCTGATACATGGCAATGTCAGCATCGCGTAGGAGTTCCTCCGGTCGGGTGTAACTAGGATTGCTCAGGGCAATGCCAATGCTGACGCTGGTGAATACCTCATTCCCACTGAGTTTGAACGCAGATTTCAGAGCTTGGTGTATCCGCTCCACTACGCTTGTTATGTCATTAATGTTCTTGAGATCATCAAGCAAAATTGTAAACTCATCTCCCCCTAGACGGGCAACTGTATCTCCACCGCGCAGGCAACTTTCCAATATGCGAGCAAGCGCAGTTAGTAGTTGATCACCAATCAGATGACCGAGACTATCGTTGACTACTTTAAAGCGATCTAGGTCTAGAAAGAGAACAGCGAATGTATAATCCACACGTCGTTTTGCCGAGATGATCGCACGTTCTAGGCGTTGCAGAAATAAGGCGCGGTTTGGCAGACCGGTTAGTAGATCGTGAAAGGCATTATAAATTAATTTCTCCTCGGCAATTTTTAGAGCAGTAATGTTGCGAGCGATACTCAAAACAAAGTATACTGAACCATCGCTAGCCAATTCCGGCACAAGACGGGTATGGTAATGTTTTGTTTCCCAAGCGATCGCTAAACTGCATTCAAAGTCCACCTCTTGCTTAGTTTGGAAAACTTGCTGGAGGTGATGATCACATATCTGGCAAAATTCTAACGGCAGATTTAACTCTGCGTTTGTTTTGCCGACAAATGTTTCGGCTGATATTCCTGTAACGTTTTCAATAGCTGGATTAACGTAAACGTAGCATAATTGAGTGTTAAATCTGGAAATAATATCAGGTGCATTTTCAACTAGTGCTTTGAATTCTTGCTCACGACGCCCTAGTGTCTCCAATATCTGCTTACGCTCGGTGATATCCTGAAAGACCAAAACTGCACCTGTAATGTTACCATCGTCATCTTTAATCGGTGCAATACTATCATCAATTGGTATTTCTGCACCGTTTCTAGCAATAAGTATCGTTTCTTCTGGTAAATGGACAGTAACGCCAGACTCAAGGACTTGTCTAATAAGACTTTCAATTTTTATCCGAGTCTTTTCATGAGCAATATTGAATACTTCTGTTGCTTCTTTGCCAAATGCATCTGAATATTTCCAACCCGTCATTACCTCCGCAACAGGATTCATAAAAGTCACCGCTCCTAATGCGTCGCTAGTAATCACCCCATCACCAATACTTTTGAGTAAGGTATTCAGCCATTGTTCACTCTGTTTTAATTTTGTTTCCATGCGATGTTTGGATAGGGTAATTTCAATATTAAACTTTAATTCTTTTTCTTTGAAAGGTTTGATAATGTAGCCAAACGCCTCAGTTACTTTTGCTCGATCTAATGTTTTTTCATCTGCATCAACAGTAAGATAAATTACTGGAATATTAAAATTATTATAAATTATCTGGGCGGCCTCCACACCGTCCATCTTTCCCTTGAGGATAATATCCATTAAAACTAAATCTAGAGAATTATCTGCTGCTTTCTTAATTGCTTCTTCTCCAGAATCGACAAGCCCAAAAACAGTGTATCCAAATTTTTCTAGCCGATTTTGTATATCCATTGCCACGATGAATTCATCTTCAACAATTAATATATTTACCTTGCTCATGATTTTCTTTGATTGAGGGAATTATAAATTTTTAGTCGAAAATGTAATTTTAAACTCTACTCTGTTATGACTGCTAAAATCAATATTCCCTTTTAGCTGATTTGTGAGATCCTTTACTAATCCTAGTCCTAATGATTCCGTAGTCTGAAAGTCAAAATCTTTGGCAAAACCAACGCCATTATCACTGATAGTAAGTGTCTTAAGGGTCTTTTGCTCTCATGGTGAGTACGGCGAAGCATCTCAGTACACGGCTGAAACCTTGTTTTTTCGTCGCAGTTGACCTAAGTCAGAACGGCAAAATTATACTTTGTGGGGCTTTTAAAATAACCTTTCATAAAGGATATCTACATTAGTTAATTATTGGGAGCGTATATTTTCGGAGTCATGGGAAGACAAATAATAAATTTTGTTAAATAATTAAGTATATTTACGTAGCTAACTTCCAAAGATTTTCGCTTGCATAAGTTATGCTAATGTGGTATGCAATGTCAACTCACGCAACTAACTCAAAGCAAAGTAAAGTACCCATGCTCAGGCGCTTAATTGTGATTGTTACTGCTGCTATACTCTTTAACAGTTCCTTGACGCTGGCAGAGAGTAAAAAGCCTATAGCACCGGATAAATTTCCTCCTAGTCCCCTAGAAATTACCACACCCGATCCACTGCTGCCACGTTTGCCCAAGGATAAACAGTCGTTAACTCTCGAAGAACGGCAAAAGTTAGAACCAGCACTGGATGCCTTAAACCAAGAAGCAGCTGCGAAACTGCAAGCAGGGGAACAGGTGGCGGCGTTTGAAATTTGGAACCGGGAACTGCGCTTGCGACGCTTTTTAGGTTCATTAGCAGAGGTGCAAGCATTATCACGAGTCGGGGCGATCGCCTGGAAGGAAAACGACAGCCCAGAAGTACAATATATTACGCAGCGATTGCAAGCAATTCAAAAGCAGGCAGAATCTCAGAAAACAACTGCCAAAATTGATCTAGAATTGTGGCGATCGCTAGGTGAAGCTTACCAAAATGTGCGATCGCCTAAACTAGCTGTGGAAGCTTACAACCAAGTTTTGTTAATGGTGCGACAGCAAAAAAATCCCATAGCATTAGTAGAAATCCTCAAGACAATTGGGGAAATACATTTGAGTTGGTTTGATTATCGTAAAGCCGCCCCAATCTACGAGGAATTATTGGGTTTAGCGACTTCCCAAGGCGAACGTGTAAACGAAGTAACATATCTGCAACGACTGGCTGACATTTACGAGCAGACAAACCAACCGCAGCAGTCATTGAATGTACTTAATAAACTAGCAAACATTTACGTTAATGAAAATAATCTTACTGAAATACCACAATTAAAGCTAGCGATCGCTTCAGATTATGAATCTCTAGCCAAGAAAGATCCTAACTTACTGCTAGAAGCTTTTAAAAATTATCAAGAAGCTTATACCACTGCTTGGCAATTACAGGAATATGTTCGTGCCGGTGAAGCTTTGCAGAAGTTAATTGCGCTCTACCGTTCTCAAGGACAAACAGACGAGGCTTTACAGGCTAGCCAAATTCTTGTGCAGACACAGACGCAAGCCGCCAACTTTTACGGGATGATGCAAGCTTATGATCAAATTGGGCAATTGTATCTAGAACGCAAAGAGTTTCCGCAAGCACTAACAGCTTTTAAAAAAGGGTTAGAACTAGCGCAACAACTCAAATATGAGGAAGCATACTTTACTGGGAAAATTGAAAAACTGTCGAAAGCAAATTTGTAGCGAATATTAACGAAGTAGTATAGCGCTTCTCGTTTGTATGTAATACACTTTGACCTCTCTCCTTTTAGGAGAGAGGCTTTGAAATTACTCCCCTTCCCTACAAGGGAAGGGGCTGTTCTTGTTAGGTCTGTATTGCACTCAACTGAGAAGCGCTATATCGTTGAGGAGTAATATTTGTGAAGTCATAGTGTAAAATTACAAATATAATCTTGGTTGTCCCTATGACTTCCCTATCGACATTAACTTTACCTGACCACACCCAGTTACCAGACTCCGATGGTACGTTTGTGAAAAACTGGCAAGAGCATCCCCAAAGTATCTTACTCACTGACTCAATTCAACTTGTCATAGAAGACCTTCATTCTGATAGTCAATATTGTATTGGGCAAGATTTAGGTATCTATTGGCGATTGACAGATCCTCCTGAGAAAGGTGCTTCAGCACCCGATTGGTTTTATGTATCCAATGTACCACCGACCCTTGAAGGTAAAATACGGCGTTCTTATGTGTTGTGGAAGGAGTATGTCGCACCCTTGATTGTGTTGGAATTTGTTTCTGGAAACGGTTCGGAAGAGCGAGATCAAACGCCACCATCTCAAGGGGAAGGTGGAAATGTTGGTAAATTTTGGGTTTATGAGCAGGCAATTCGAGTGCCTTATTATGGGATTTATGAAGTAGCAAAAGCGCAAGTGGAAGTTTACCACCTAATTGATAATACTTATCAACTGATGAAACCCAATGAACGAGGACATTACCCAATTGTTCCTATGGGGGTAGAGTTGGGAATCTGGCAGGGATTTTATCACAGGGTAAGAGCATCTCAATTAGGCTTGACACAAGGATTCAGAAGAATCTAATGTAGGGTCAAGAAAACAAGAACTGAGAACTTGAATC
>NZ_JBTYKD010000335.1:0-5540 GCF_054880495.1 Nostoc sp. | reverse complement strand
AGTTCACGCGAGTCGAAAAACTTCACCTCTGCCCCAAATTCTTCAATGATGCGTGCGGCTTCCTCTGCTAAGAGGCGGCTATAGGAACGCTCACGCAGGGAGCCATACAAAAACAAAATTCTGGGGGGATGGTCAAATGTCGTCATGGTAATTGCTTATTCTCCTCCAACTCTCGCAAAAAGGTGGTTTGGGCTTCCCGCAATTCGACATCAGGATTTGCGTGTTGGATTTTCTGTATTGCGTCGTCATAAGACGAACCAGTGTAAATCAGGTAAGAACCCAGTATAGTTCCCGTTCGTCGTCTCCCACTGGTGCAATGAACTGCAACAGCGTTACCAATGCCTTTTTGACTCTCAATGAAGTTTTCTAATTCCTGAAGTTGCTCTAAGCTAGGTGCAGTGCCACCTTTGATTGGCAACCAGAGATGAGGAATGTTTGCCTTTTGATACAAATCTAAGTTAGAGGGGTCATCCATAACAGAGACGATCGCACCAACACCAGTAGCCCGTAACTCTGTCAACTCCTCTGCCATTGGCTTACGAACACCTGCTAGTTTCCCTGGAATCACCCACCACAGGTTCTCTGAAATTGGTTGAATTGTTTCTTGCTCCATTGGTTTGAGTCTTAGTCTAATCCCAGTACTACAATTTGATTTAAGATTGCAATCTTTATTGAACAGGTATAATTTCTTTATTCACAGACTCAATCAATTGAGTCACCCGTTCCCTGATTTCATCGCGGACTCTCGAAAAAATTTCCGGTTGTTCTGCTGGATCATCTAATTGCCAGTCTTCAAATACTTCGCGTGTCACCCATTCCGGCGGCAAATTCACGCCACAGCCACACAAAGAAATCACTACATCAAAGTCTTGCGCTCTGAAATTACTCAGGGGTTTGGAGTGTTGATCGCTAATATCAATACCAATTTCTTTCATAGTAGCCATCGCTTCTGGTCTAACCTGACTTGCTTTTAAGCCAGAGCTAATCACTTCAATCTTTCCCTTACCAATAGTTTTAGCAAAACCTTCCGCCATTTGGGAACGGGCAGAATTCTTTTTACAGACAAACATCACACGTTTCATTGTTCAACTTCTCCGAATAATCTGAGTAAATTTAAAGGCTTCTCGATTCAGGTGTTACGAAATAACGTTTTTCAAGCCAGAAAGCAACATTAACAAGACCAATCAACACAGGCACTTCTACCAGAGGACCGACAACGGCGGCAAAAGCAACACCCGAATTAATGCCAAACACTGCGATCGCAACTGCGATCGCTAGTTCAAAATTATTCCCGGCAGCTGTAAACGCTACACTTGCGGCTCTAGAATAGTCTGTCTTAATCCGCCAAGCCATATAAAAGCTGACCAGAAACATGATCACGAAGTAGATAATCATCGGAATTGCAATCTTCACCACATCCAAGGGTATCTGAACGATTAAATTCCCTTTCAAGCTGAACATAACCACAATTGTAAATAACAGAGCAATCAGCGTGATCGGGCTGATTTTAGGTACAAATTCCTCGTGATACCACTGCTTACTTTTGACTTTTACTAAGAAATAACGAGTAAAAAATCCAGCTAAAAAGGGAATACCGAGATAGATAAATACACTTTTGGCAATCTCGGCAATGCTGACATTCACAACACTGCCTTGTAACCCAAATAGTGGCGGCAGTACAGTTATGAAAAACCATGCATAAGGACTATAAAAGATAACTTGAAAGATGCTATTGAAAGCAACCAATCCAGCCGTGTACTCTGTATTACCTCGTGCCAAGTCACTCCACACAACTACCATTGCAATACATCGGGCTAATCCAATCAGAATCAATCCGGTCATGTATTCTGGATAACTGTGTAAGAAGGTAGTTGCCAGAGTAAACATCAAAATTGGCCCAATAATCCAATTCTGAATTAGTGACACACCAAGAATTTTTCCGTTGCGAAATACATCCCCTAATTCTTCATACCGCACCTTGGCTAAGGGCGGGTACATCATCAAAATTAACCCAATGGCAATTGGTATATTGGTTGTTCCCACCTGGAACTGGTTGATAAATGCTTCTACTCCAGGAAAGAAATAGCCCAGACTAACACCGATAGCCATTGCTAAAAAAATCCACAAGGTCAGAAAGCGATCAATAAAGGAGAGGCGTTTTGAAGTCTTTTTATTCATTACGGAGTTCATACAGCTTACATTAGGGACTTTCAAATAAAAAAATACTCAACTACTTCTTGTAGGGTGGGCGTCTCCCCCGGCAATAGCTAAATGCGGGTAAGATGCCCATCCTATAAGATTAGATAATTTATTTGTTGCAAATCCCTTATTCAAAGTTTGATCATGAATAAGTTGCTTGGCTTGGATGATTGTTCATACCTAAAACTGTCCTTCCTTCCGTAACAACTCCCCTATTGTTAAGTTCATCTCTGCTTTTCCTCCAAATACTGTTCCCACTTTGCCTTCATACAAGTGAACATAGTTGAGGTGTTTGCTATCATTTGGTAAAGGTATATAGCCCACAGCACTTGCTATTGTTGGTGCTTTATCAATGTAAAATTCGACAAATTTGTTTACTAATGCTTTGTTTTGGTTATCCCGAAAATTAACATAGATAAACAAAGGTCGAGCAAGGGGCTGATACTGAACTTTCTCTACAGTTTTACGTGATGGCAGTACTGCACCTTTACCACTGTCAATTGCCAGCGCTTTTAATTTATTTTGTGATTTTTCGTAATAGGCATAGCCAAAGTAACCCAAAGCATTTGGATCTTTGCTGATGCCATCCACCAATACATCATCATTTTCACTTGCTGTGTAGTCATTACGACTGGCTCTAGTTTTACCTACAGTCGCTTCTGTAAAATAGTCAAAAGTACCAGACTGTTTCCCAGCACCATACAAATTCATTGGGCGATCTGGCCAAGATGCACGTACTTGGTTCCAGCGAGTGATTTTCCCTTGGGCTTCCGGTTCCCAAATCTTTTTCAATTCTGCTATTGTGATGTCTTTTACCCAATCGTTTTGCGGATTAACAGCGACGGTAAGCGCATCAAAAGCAATGGGAAACTCCATATACGCCACACCATTTTTCTTGCAAGTTTCCATCTCTGCCTTCAAAATCGGTCGGGAAGCGTTGCTAATATCGGTTTTTCCAGCACAGAATTTTTCAAACCCGCCAGTAGTACCAGAAATATTAACTGCAACCTGCACCTGATTCTTTGAGTCAGCTTGATAGTTTTTGGCGATCGCCTGTGAAATGGGATATACCGTGCTAGAACCATCAATTTCAATTATTGTTGTTGCAGCCTTACTAGAATCTTTTCCTTTAGTCCCATTCTGTGACTGCTGAGTTTGAGCAGATAGGTTGGATGCTGCTGTGCAACTGGTCGTTAAAGCTAATATTGCCAGTGCTCCGGCGTAGCCCGCACTTCGACAAAGTGACACAGTGAGCCCTTCGACAGGCTCAGGGTAACACCTGTCGAACTGCTCAGTGACCACCGCAGGTATCGCCAATTCCTTTGCTGTTGTCTTCATTGACACCATCCCTGTGAGTTATATCAAGAGTATATCTAAGTAAATCGGCGTTAAAAAAATAACCTATGTGAGGAAATATAAAATCAGCAAACAGCTTATAAATCGCTGATCACACAGTTTTTATAAAACTCACTATACATGGGTTTTATCGTGCCTACATACTTGCATCATATCAAAAAAAATTGATTCATAAATGTCTATAGAGTTAGAAGGAAACAAAACATTACAAAAAAAATTGATGGATTTTTAAGTCTCGCAGCGAGAACGAATAGGTAATATTGGGCTAAAGCGACGGAATTCTGCTAGATACTGCTCTAGGGCAACAAACTGCGCCAGATTGAGGCTGTAGTAAATCCAGCGCCCTTCTTGACGAGCGCGAACTAAACCAGCTTGTTTCAGGGTTTTCAGGTGAAAAGACAGTTTAGATTGAGTGGTTCCCAGGTGGTCGCACAGGTCACACACGCATAGTTCTTGAGAGCGCAGCAGTTCTAATACCTGAATCCGTAGGGGATCAGACAGGGCATGAAAGCCAGCAGCGATTGAATCAGGAGTGAAGGTGCTATTAGGAACCATCAAGTTTTATTGAAGTATTTCTTTATGGTAAAGTCTATATGAATTATAAATTATGAATTTTTAACCTACATTTTGCAGGTTAGTTTGAAAATCATGGTATTTTCTATAAATAAATTCTGACAATGGTTTCAGGCATTGAATCTGTATTCTACCCTCTGCGATCGCCTAACCCATCCCCCCACTGCTCAGAGGATGTTTTAAAAGTGGTTAGCTGTGATTTTAGACACTTTTAGCTCCCCCCTAACCCCCAGGGCTGTTTCATTCCCTAAAACAGGTAAAATTGCAAGGGTAGAAGGGGGGAAAATCATGGGTGCGTCTCTGATTGAACAATTAAAGCAAGTGGAAGATTTTAGAACGACTGATGGACGAAGACATCCGATGTGGCTGGTGTTGCTGTTTGTCATAATGGGAACAATGAATGGGGATGTGGGATATCGTGGTTGGGGAGATTTTGTTAAAAGGCATAGACGGGTATTAATAGAGAAATTTGGCATTCAAAAACATGGGGTTCCCTCATATTCAACAATCCGACGTGTAGTTATGGGAGTGAATTTTGATAAACTGGCAGAAAAATTTAATGACTGGGCGAAAAATTATGTGGATTTAGAAGTATCAGAATGGTGTGCAGTAGACGGTAAAAGCATTAAGGGTACAGTGCAAAACTATAGTTCATCTAATCAAAATTTTCTGAGCATAGTATCAGTATTTGCTGGCAAGAAAGGGTAAGAAATATCATGAAATTGTCTGTTATATTAGCAGTTTGATTTGCACGGCGAAGGAATTTGCCATCGGTATTCGCGGTCATTGGAGTATCGAAAATTGCCTTCATTGGGTGAAAGATGTTGTTTTCAAAGAAGATAATTCGACCATCCGTATGGGCAATGCTCCCGCAAATCTCTCCATTTTGAGAGCGTTCGCACTCAATATACTTCGCCGAAATGGTCATACTTCCATCACAATTGCCCAAAGATTTATATCTCATGATATTGACAAACTCCTTCACCTTGTGGAATGAAACAGCCCTGCTTTTTAAGGGGGATTTAGGGGAATCAAGATATGTGCAACTTCACATTAAATTGGTATTAGGGTGGATCGAGGTTTCAAGTTTTTAGTGCGTAAGTCCTGTATTTGAACCACATCTATCGTAGGGGCAATTCATGAATTACCCCTAGCGCGTGGTCTATTTATATAATGTTCAGCTGATCACTTAGGGACTTCCAACAAATAAATTACTACTACTTGTGGGCAGGGCAACATGAGCGCCTTTGGCTGCGCGCGAGACGCATTGGTGTCAACTTAACCTAGAAGTTTGGCTTGGCATGCTTTCGAGGTTTCACCCTCACAAGAACAGCCCCTCTCCCAATTTTGGGAGAGGGGAGCAAATTCTCTAGTTCCCCTTCTCCCAACTTGGGAGAAGGGGTTAGGGGATG
>NZ_JBTYKD010000334.1:0-3521 GCF_054880495.1 Nostoc sp. | reverse complement strand
GGAGAGGGATTGAGGGTGAGGTAAGCCAGGGACATAAATTGTATGTTATTTAATTCTTATTCCTTAGTGATGCCAGAGCGCTAATTAAGATTAAACAACCACAAAATTGCTTTTAGTTAGTGACACTCCAGCAGATAATTGGGCAAATTTTACCTGAGTAAACGCACCCGCACTGCCATCTTGGTCAAAATACAGTCCACCTGTAATATTGTCATAGATAAATCGTTGAGTGCTTGTTGTTGCAGATGTTCCGAGGGTAAACTGGTTTGTCTTAAGTGAACCGATTGATAACTCGCCACCAAAACCAGCAGCCGATACCTGAATCAATTCATTAGTGGCCTTGAAGTCATAAAGACGATCAATGCCTTCCTTGTAACTATTGAAAACAAAGGTATCAGTCCCAGCTCCTCCATACAGGGTATCATTACCAAGACCACCTATGAGGATATCATTACCAAGACCACCTGTGAGGATATCATTGCCATTCCCACCATCAAGGGTGTTATTACCAGTGGCGCTAGAGGCCGAGATATAATCATTGCCATCACCACCAAAGAGTAGGTTATTCCCTGTTGAACCGCTAGCACTCAAGGTATCGTTACCTGCGCCACCGTTGAGGGTGTTTTTGCCAGAGGAGCGAGAGTCGTATGTGATGGAGACATCGCGGGGGTCATTCACGTCTCCAGGAGTGTAGCTGTAGTAGCCAGAGATGGAGATATAATCATTGCCATCGCCACCATTGAGCAGGTTATTGCCTGTTGAACCGCTAGCACTCAAGTTATCGTTACCAGCGCCACCGTTGAGGGTGTTCTTGCCAGAGGAGCGAGAGTCGGAGTAGTCATACTCATTTCCTTTGTAGTAGCCAGAGATGGAGATATAATCATTGTCATCGCCACCATTGAGCAGGTTATTGCCTGTTGAACCGCTAGCACTCAAGCTATCCTTACCAGCGCCACCATTGAGGGTGTTATTGCCATTTGAGCCAGAGTCGTAGTCGTCGTCTGGGTATATGAAACTGGAGTAGCCAGAGACGGAGAGAGAATCATTGCCATCGTCCCCAGAGAGCAGATTATTCCCTGTTGAACTGTTAGCGCTCAAGTTATCGTCACCAATACCACCGTAGAGGGTATTATTGCCCGTGCCACCAATGAGAGTATCATTCCCCGCACCACCCCACAGCAAGTCGTTGCCGGCTTTAGCGTTGATTGTGTCCGCGAGGTTGCTACCCAGTAAGGTATCATTACCATTAGTGCCATTGATATTTGCCATAATTTCTACCTTCCTAAATCAATTTTTTCAGTAACTTCAGTTCTCAAGCTGCTGTTAGTGCTGTTTTATAGCACAAAGAACTCACCATCAAATACAAACCTACGACAACAATTAAAAGCAGACATACAAGATGCTATTATAAGCACCTCATAACACATACTACTTAGTGATTGCAGAGCGCTAATTCCGATTAAACAATCACAAAATTGTTTTCGGTTAGTGACAATCCAGCCGATAGTTGTGCAAATTTTACCTGAGTAAACCCAGATGCACTACCATCTTGGTCAAAGAACAGTCCACCTGTAGTGTTGTTATAGATAAATCGTTGATTGCTTGTTGTTGCAGATGTTCCGATGACAAACTGACTAGCTGAGACTGAACCTGGTGATAAACCACCACCAAAACCAGCAGCCGATACCTGAATCAGTTCATTAGCGGCGTTGAAGTCATAAAGACTATCTACACCTCCATTATAATTATTGAAAGCAAAAGTATCAGTACCAGCTCCTCCATAGAGGCTATCATTACCGTTGCCACCTATGAGTATATCATTTCCATCACCTCCATCTAGGAGATTAGCACCTGTTGAACCGCTAGCATTCAATGTATCGTCACCTGCACCTCCTTCTAGGGTGTTATTGCCAGATGAACGAGAGTCGTAGAAGGAGCCGTTGGAGTTGTAGTAGCTGCCAGAAATGTCAAGAGAATCATTGCCATCGCCCCCAGAAAGCAGGTTATTACCTGTTGAACCGCCAGCACTCAAGGTATCGTTACCTACACCTCCATTGAGGGTGTTATTCCCTAAAGAGCGGTAGTTGGAGGAGGAGTAGGAGTAGCCAGAGATGTCAAGAAAATCATTGCCATCGCCCCCAGAAAGCAGGTTATCACCTTTTGAACCGCCAGCACTCAATGTATCGTCACCAGCGCCTCCTTCTAGGGTGTTATTACCAGACGGGCGAGAGTCGGAGTAGTCGTAGGAGGCATAGTAGGAGTAGTCGCCAGAAATGTCAAGAGAATCATTGCCATCGCCCCCAGAGAGCAGGTTATCGCCTGTTGAACCACCAGCACTTAAGGTATCGTTACCTGCACCTCCGTTGAGAGTGTTATTGCCTGATGAGCGAGAGTCAGAGATCTGGCCGTAACTATTGCTGTAGCTGCCAAAGACATTAAGAGAATCATCGCCATCGCCCCCAGAAAGCAGATTATCGCCTTTTGAACCGCTAGCACTTAAGGTGTCGTTACCTACACCTCCATTGAGAGTGTTATTGCCTAATGAGCGAGAGTCAGAAGAGTAGCCGAAACTATTGCTGTAGCTGCCAGAGATATCAAGAGAATCATTGCCATCACCCCCAAAGAGCAGGTTATCACCTGTTGAACCACCAGCACTCAAACTATCGTTACCAACTCCTCCATTCAGGGTATTATTGCCTGTTGAAATGTCAGCAGTCAAGCGATCGTCACCAGTGCCACCAAGAAGGGAGTTATTTCCCACACCGCCATCAAGGGTATCATTTCCCGTACCACCAATGAGAGTATCATTTCCCGCACCACCTCTCAAAAGGTCATTACCACTTTTGCCATCAATGATGTCGTCACCCCCTTGACCATTGATAACATCATTGGAGTTGTCAAAACCCGTTATATTGTTGTCGAGGTCATTGAGGAAGGTAACAGTGTTCCTGTTGAATAGGCTAGTTTGAGTGGAATTAGCGTCAAACACATCAAAACTGTCAGTGATGCTGGTTTGTCCATCAAACAAGATATTGCCAATAGCTGGTCGTGAAGAAGTTGCTGGCAGATTATCCAGATTTTCTAATTTGAAGTTTTGGAGAATGACTTTGTTATTAGCGACATTTTCAAAGGTGATTTCTAAGTTGTTACCATTTTGAGTTAATTGCAGATTTTGAGCAGTCAAGCCACTACCGATAAATTGCAAGGTGTCTAAGGAAGCAATCACGCTTGCTGAGGGATTTGAGCCTTTACCAATGCCACCGAAATCGGTGATAATATCAGTGCCAGTGTCAAAGCTGATGTCTAAAAAGTTATAAACAAATTCATCATTGCCCGCACCACCAGTTAGAATGTTGGTACCATCTCCACCTGTCAGGATATCATTACCGGCACCGCCAATAATTGTATCATTACCATAGCCCCCAAAGAGCGTATCGTTCCCACTATTTCCCACAATGTTGTCATCGTAGGCTGTACCTGAGATATTTAATCTTTCGATATTCTTATAGCTAACCCGATTC
>NZ_JBTYKD010000333.1:0-2837 GCF_054880495.1 Nostoc sp. | reverse complement strand
ACATGACCTTTAAAGTTAAACATTGAATCAAACACGTATTGCACAACTCCCTGTTGGTCAATGACGTAAGTAACGCGACCAGGGAATAAGCCAAAAGCTGCTGTTGCGCCATATAGCTTCCTTACTTGGTCGCCTTTGTCAGTTAACAGAGTAAAAGGTAGATTGTACTTCGCAGCAAATCGCTGATGAGATTCGCTGGAGTCAGCACTTACGCCGACAACTTCAGCGCCAGCAGTTTTAAAAACTTCATATTGATCGCGAAAGGCGCAAGATTCAGCCGTACATCCGGGTGTGTCGTCCTTGGGATAAAAATATAGGACAACAGCTTTTTTGCCGCGAAAATCTTGGAGGCTAACTGTTGAGCCCTTTTGGGCGGGTAGACTGAAATTAGGAGCGGTATCTCCAACTTTGATTGGCATAGCGAGTGGTGGTACTGACTGAACAAAATTTTACCTTGTATCCAAGTCTATAAATTTTGCTTGATTTCTTCAAGCCGCACACTCGTGACTTCTAGTCATGAGTTAGGCGATCATATTTCTATATTTAGATGCTTGTGTATTATGGTAAAATCATGATATAGGAATCATATTTGATTTCTGAAAAAATCTCGGTAGTCTTGTAGTGGACTGTCTAGGCCAAAATGTTGGAAAAAATTGTAGGTTGGGTAGAGGCTTTGCGTAACCCAACATCCTGATAATCAGTTGGGTTGCGCTCCGCTCCACCCAACCTACGTCTAAGTATAGATTATATAATGTTTAGTCAATAATCTATTCAATAATACAAATGTATTAAAAAGAGCTAAGTTTGAAGGAACAGGGTCATAACTAACCAATTTTACCTTGTATCCAAGTATATAAATTTTCCTTGATTACCTGCATCAAGCGGAGTAACTTAGATACTCATCTAACATAAAATTCCGTTTATGCGCCTGACTTCACTGGATGTTTTTCGCGGCATTACGATCGCTGGAATGATTCTCGTCAATATGGCGGGTGTCGCAGATGATGTATATCCTCCCTTAGCCCACGCCGATTGGCACGGCTGCACACCAACTGACTTGGTATTTCCCTTCTTTCTCTTCATTGTCGGTGTAGCAATGACTTTCTCGCTGTCAAAGTACACCGAAGGTAATAAACCAACCTCAGCTATTTACTCGCGTATCTTACGCCGCGCCGCCATTCTCTTTGCCTTGGGATTACTACTAAATGGCTTTTGGAATCAGGGTGTTTGGACTTTTGATTTGAGTAGTATCCGCATTATGGGAGTGTTGCAGCGCATCAGCATTACCTATCTGCTGGCTTCCCTAGCTGTTCTCAATCTGCCGCGTAAAGGTCAATGGATACTGGCAGCAGTGCTACTCATTGGCTACTGGCTAACGATGATTTATCTACCAGTGCCGGATTATGGTGCCGGAGTTCTGACCCGGGAAGGTAACTTTGGCGCTTATATTGACCGCCTGATTATTCCCAAAGCACATTTATACAAAGGTGATGGTTTCAACTTTATGGGAGATCCAGAGGGACTGTTCAGTACTATTCCGGCGATAGTAAGTGTTCTCGCTGGCTACTTCACTGGACAATGGATACGCAGCCAACCTGTACAGTCACGTACAAGTATCGGGTTAGGATTATTTGGAGTTGGTTGTTTAATTATCGGTTGGGCGTGGGGGTGGACATTCCCTATCAACAAAAAGCTGTGGACAAGTTCCTATGTAGTTTTTACCAACGGTTGGGCGTTACTTTTGCTAGCAGCTTGTTATGAACTGATCGAAGTCCGGCTGAATCGTCGCTGGAGTAAACCTTTTGAAATTATGGGCTTAAATGCGATCGCTCTTTTCGTTCCATCCGTTTTGTTAATTAAAATCTTAGTTAAAACCACTATTGGCACAGGCAAAGACGCTCCTAGCACCTACAATTGGATTTATCAGAATTTTTTCGTATCTTGGGCGGGACTCCTGAATGGTTCCCTGTTGTTTGCTCTAGTTACCGTGTTATTGTGGTGGGCTGTTGGTGTTTTGATGTATCGCCAACGCTGGTTTCTCAAAGTGTAATACGAGAATATGTCATTGCGAGTCAAACGACGCGATCGCAAGGTTTTTTTTGAGCTTGTTTCCCTACCCTGCAGAAACGCTGAGAACGAGCGATCGCAATGACAGTTATTTGAACGAACATGATATAAACTCTGCGTTTTTCTGTCAAATACAAATATGCAAAATTTTTATTTGTGTAATCTTTTTTTGCACTTTACGTTTGAGTGTTCGCTAGGTTACAACAGATATAAAGAAGCGTCTACAAACTTCTCTGTGTGTAGAAAATTTTTATTTATTCTAATTCACTAAATTAATCCATATAAATAATTGTGAGGTAATGAATGCGTCGCATTAGATTTTGGGTATTTTTGCCACTTCTCCTAATATTTGGCTGCTCAAATCACCTCTTTCAATCTAGCCCAGCAGTAGTTCAACCAGCCAGTCCGATTTTATTAGCAAAGGCGAGTTACCTTTCATCGCTGGAACAACAGGTAATAATTGAAACAAATAAAGTACGAACAAATCCCAAAGCATACCTCCCGATTCTAAAAAATTATAGAAAGCGTTTTGAGGGGAACCGAGTCAAAATTTCTAATAATACGTATTTGCGAACTCAAGAAGGAGTCAAAGCAGTCGATGAAGCGATCGCATTTCTGAAATCAGCACATCCTGTGGGAGGGTTAAGTGCATCTAAGGGTATGTCTTTAGGTGCAAAAGACCACGTTAAAGACCAAGGACCAAAAGGTGCTACAGGTCATGATGGTAGCGATGGTAGCAACCCCTTTACTCGCATCAACCGCTATGGTAA
>NZ_JBTYKD010000332.1:0-30279 GCF_054880495.1 Nostoc sp. | reverse complement strand
GTTTGTGTTAATTGGCGCTTTCGTATAGATGATGCGAGAATTAAACTTTCACGAATCTATCCAACCCATCAAAACTAATGACATGAACTACTAGCGGCATTAAACCGATCACAACCGAAAATGTCCGCAAATATGCTCCCACATCAATAGATAATAATGATTTGGAGGGGCTTGGATCTCCAGCGTTTGGCATATAATGGCATGAGTTTAAAGGCAGTTCTCTTTGATTTTAATGGTGTGATCATTAACGATGAGTCAATCCACTTGCAACTGATAGATGAGATTCTCATTGAAGAAAATCTCCAGCCGCAACGGGTTGACGAGCGTCAAGCTTCTTTAGGACGCAGCGATCGCGCTTGTTTTGGGCAATTACTCGCTAATCGTGGTAGAGTAGCTGAGGAAAACTATTTAAGTCAGTTGCTGTACCGCAAAGCCCAAGCTTATACGGTGGAACTAGAGAAAATAGAGAAACTGCCTTTATATCCAGGTGTCGAAGACTTAATATTTCAGGTGCGATCGCGTCATCTGAAACTAGGATTAGTTAGTGGCGCGATTCGCAAAGAAATAGAATTGGTACTCCATCGCGCTAAACTAGCCGAATATTTTAAAATTATCGTTGCGGGTGACGACATCACCACCAGTAAACCAGAACCCGATGGTTATCTATTGGCAGTAAAACGCCTGAATCAAGAATATCCCGAATTGAATCTTCAAGCATACGAGTGTTTGGCAATTGAAGATACCCCAGCAGGTATCGAAGCGGCGAAGCGATCGCAAATGCAAGTTGTGGGTGTAGCGAATACATACCCATTCCACATGCTCCAACGTTGCTGTAACTGGACTGTTGATTATCTCAGTGATTTGGAACTCGAACGCGTAGAGAAGGTTTATTCTCAAAAACAGCCTCAGCAATCGGTAACTGAATGTTAGAATAGTCTATGGTGATAATGTATTGAGTTAATGACTGATATTACTCTTGAGTTAGCACCGATTAAGGGGAATTAGCTCAGTTGGTAGAGTGCTGCGATCGCACCGCAGAGGCCATCGGTTCAAATCCGTTATTCTCCATCTGACTGTTAAATAATTAATGTCCAATTTTACGAAGTTGAAGGAAATACAGCGAGGTAATAGGTTTGGATCAGCGTGGCGATGTGCCAATGGTTGTCAGTGTTCCTCCAGTATTAAGACGATTAGAAATCTTTCCTCCTCAAATACAGCTAGAACCTGAAGAAACTCAAACTTTTACTGTCATTGGCTTTGATCAGTATGGTGATCAGATTGACCCCGGAGCAATTTTTTGGGAAGCAACTGGGGGAGAAATAGAGTTTTTAATCTAAAAATATAATCTAGATCAAAAACAAAAATACCTTTAGTTGCCGTTGCTATTATGCAGAGCATATTCCAAACATATCAATAAGCTGAAAACCAATGTCTGTTTATAATTTTGATATTGACACTTGATATAAAAAAAGGAGCCTAACTCAGACTCCTTAATAAAAAACTAATAATGTAATTGTGACTACTTAACAGTCACCTTACCGCCAGCTTCTTCGATGCGCTTCTTAGCATCTTCAGCAGCATCCTTAGCAATACCTTCTTTAACTGCCTTGGGCGCAGCTTCCACCAAGTCTTTCGCTTCTTTCAGACCCAAACCGGTCAATTCCCGGACAATCTTCAGCACGGCAATCTTCTTATCAGCTGGAACTGATTCGAGAATCACTTCAAACTCGGTTTGCTCAACAACTTCCTCAGCCGGAGCAGCACCAACACCAGGACCTGCAAACGCTACGCCAACGGGTGCAGCAGCACTCACACCAAAAGCTTCTTCAATTTGCTTGACTAACTCAGAAGCTTCCAATAAAGAAAGGGTTTTTAGTTGTTCTAAAATTTGATCGGTTGCAGTAGACATTGATATAACTCCTGTAATTTTGATTATTTATTTGTCATTGGTCATTAGTTTTTAACTATAGACTTTTGACTCTTGACTGATGAACCACGAAGTCTATTCAGCAGGCGTTTCAGTAGTGCTATCTTGTACAGCAGGCGTTTCAGTATTGCTATCTTGTACAGCAGGCGTTTCAGTATTGCTATCTTGTACAGCAACGCTTTCAGTACTGCTATCTTGTACAGTAGCGGTTTCAGTGCCACCACCAGCTTGCTCTTGGTCAGCCACAGCCTGCAAAGCACGAGCCAGTGAACCAGGAACTTCGTTGATACCCACAGCAATCTTGGTAGCCAAAGCGTTGATAGCTCCAGCAATTTGTGCTATGAGTTGTTCCTTAGATGGCAAGTCTCCCAGTATCTTGACATCAGGTTCTTTGAGTAGACGACCTTCCAGTACACCACCGCGAAGTTCTGTCTTCTTGGTGACTTTTTGGAATTCTTGGTATGCCTTAATTGCTGATGAAAAATCTTCTTTTACCAGCAAAAAGGCGGAAGCACCGTTGAGCAATTCCGACAGGGGTTGCCATTTTTGATCATCTTTAATGGCAATGCCCATTAGCGTGTTCTTCGTCACCTTACAAACAGTGCCACTGGGACGCAGCCGCCGCCGTAAGTCTGTGATTTCAGAAACTGTTAGCCCCTGATAATCAATTACCAGTGCCAGAGTTGACTCACTCAAAGTAACTTTGAGGTCAGCTACTATCTCTTTTTTATTTTCTAGTGTTCTACCCATTTCAATCTCACCTCCTTAAAACAATCGGGGAAGTGCCCTACTTGTGCGTTTTTTTTCAACCTGAACCCAAACAACAAACCCCAGCTAATCTTAGCCGGGGTTGAGTATTAAGACTCTTAATGCCATAGTTATCACACCTTTATAGGTGGCAATTCTGACAATTAGAGTTTTAACCTCGGCAGGATATTAAGCTATTAGCACCTGCTGTCTCCGGCTTTTCCTATTTAAATTTGTCATTTGTCCTTTGCCTTTACAAATGACTAATGACTAAAAATTAACCTACTTCGCTCAGTTTCAAATCTCGTAGGGCAGTGATATCAATTTTAATCGATGGCCCCATAGTGGCTGCCACATAAAATGTGCGCCAATAACGACCTTTAGCTCCTGAAGGACGGTTACGGTCAATCGTCTCCTGCAATGCCTTCAGGTTGACTAACAAATCTTCAGGTGAAAAAGTTGTCTTACCAAACATAACATGAACAATGCCAGTTCGATCAGCTCGGAATTCTAATTTACCAGCTTTGAATTCTGCGATCGCACCTGCTAAATCAAATGTCACAGTTCCACCCTTGGGCGATGGCATCAAACCACGCGGCCCAAGCAACTTACCCAGCCTTGCCACCTGTGGCATGACATCGGGTGTGGCAATCAGCTTATCAAAATCCATCCTACCTTTCTGGATTTCGTCAATCAGTTCTTCTGAACCGACTATATCAGCACCAGCGTTGCTTGCTTCATTTACCTTTTCACCTCTAGCTATCACCGCCACCCGGACGATTTGGCCTGTACCTTTGGGCAGTGCTACCGTTGTCCGCAACTGTTGGTCAGTATACTTGGGGTCAATTCCCAAGCGGATATGCGCTTCAGCAGCTTCGGTAAATTTAGCTGTTGCTGTATCTTTGAGAAGGGCTAAAGCCTCTAGGGGG
Organism: Nostoc sp.; assembly: GCF_054880495.1. NCBI lineage: Bacteria > Bacillati > Cyanobacteriota > Cyanophyceae > Nostocales > Nostocaceae > Nostoc > Nostoc sp. The sequence continues at coordinate 26,676 of NZ_JBTYKD010000332.1, read as the reverse complement.
TGATAGTCCTTTTCTTCTACTTTTGCTTGCAGCGTTTGCAAACGACGCGATATTTTTGGCATTTTTTTCTCCTGGGGTAATTCCGAAGCTTCGCCTCTCCCCCGATATGATTTTAGATTTTAGATTTTGGAGTAGGAAGTTAGGAATGAGGAGTTACTAATTTAAAACTCATAACTCATAACTCATAACTTTCTTAGTCTGTGACTGTTATACCCATATTCTTAGCCGTTCCTCCCACAATCTTCATTGCTGCGTCTATGTCGTTAGCATTCAGATCGGGGAGTTTCGTTTGGGCTATTTCTTGCAATTGTGCTTTAGTAATTGACCCAACCTTCTTTTTGTTGGGTTCATTCGAGCCTTTTTCAACTTTCGCCGCCTTGCGAATCAGCACTGATGCTGGTGGCGTCTTGAGTACAAATGTAAAACTCCGGTCTTCAAAAACCGAAATTTCTACAGGTATCACCATTCCAGCTTGGTCTGCTGTTTTGGCGTTGTACTCTTTGCAGAACATCATGATGTTGACGCCGTGTTGACCCAATGCAGGCCCCACTGGCGGTGCTGGGTTGGCTTTTCCAGCATTCAGGGCCAGTTTAATGACCGCTACTATTTTCTTCGCCATTTGTATTTAACTCTGTTTCTCTACCTGATTAAATTCCAATTCTACTGGTGTATCCCTGCCGAAAATTGATAGCAAGGCTTTAAGCTTACTCCGCTCTGGAGATACTTCAATCACCTCACCTTCAAAGTCTTTAAATGGACCAGAAAGTACCATTATCTTATCACCAGTAGCCATGTTAATTTTGAGAACCGGCTCCTGTTCGCTGGTTTGTTTGAATATGCGTTCGACTTCTGAAGAACTTAATGGTATCGGGTGGACATGACCTCGACCCTTACTGCTACCACGTTTTTGTTCTGAACCCACAAAATTAATTACATGGGAGGTGTTTCGTACCACCTGCCAGGTATCATCATCCATCATCATCCGCACCAGCACATAGCCAGGGAAAACTTTTTCTTCTGTATGCTGGCGACTGCCATCTTTGCGGATTTTCACCGCCGGCGTCTGCGGAATTTCTACCTGGACAATTTTGTCAGCTACATCAAAAGTTTGAATGCGTTGCTCTAGGTTAGTCTTTACACGCTTTTCACAGCCTGAAGCTACTTGCACTGCATACCAGCGTGCTTCTTTTGACGCTGCTTCTGCTGCTTCTGCTGTTTCTGCTGTTTCCTCCGACTGCAACATTGAGTTGCGAGGTTCGTCTGTTGCAAAAGTCATCAGAACACCTGTTTTGCTGCCCAACCAAACAATCCATCGACCAAGTATATCAAAGATGCGGACAAGGCCACCATTAACAACACAGCCGCCGATTCGCTCACTATCTGCTTGCGACTAGGCCAGACTACTTTGTCAAGTTCTTCTTTGGTTCCCTGTATGAAGTTGCCCAAGCTAAACCCATTTGTGTTTTCTGGCAATTCTGCTTCACTTTTTTTAGCCACGACCAATTATCCCCCCGTTTGTCACTCAATTTTGGATTTTGGATTTTAGACTTACCCTATACCTGAAGGCAAAGGCGCTTCATTTTAGATTTTGGTTTGTCGATTTTAAATTTATTCTCAATCTAAAATCGGCAGATTTTGGATTCAAAAGCCAAAATCTAAAATTCGATGATCCAGGTTTGCAGTTTCGACTTTATTTCAATTTCACTTACTGAAAGCAAAACAACTGCAAATACAATAAGTTTACCCGAAATTATTAGCGCTAACTGCTATATTAGCAGCTGCGTAATTATTTCGGGCTTTGTTTTTTGCTCTTGAGCGCGCCCTGGAGGACTTGAACCCCCGACATCAGGTTTTGGAGACCTGCGTTCTACCAACTGAACTAAGAGCGCACAAGCTGTTTTTGATTCACTCATTGCGCTGAACTAACTTTCAGTTTAACGCAATATGCGATTTTTATCATACCTCAATTTTGTTGGGAAAACAAGTCAGCGGCAGATGCCGCTTGAGGCTTGAAATTTCCCCATAATGATTGAAGGACGAATCACAAAGGGCGGTCAAACCGTTGCTTGATCCGGGTTGCCTTACCTACGCGATCGCGGAGATAATACAGTTTAGCACGGCGGACTTTCCCGCGACGTAATACTTTAATGCTGTCAATTCGGGGAGAATGCAACAGAAACACCCGCTCAACGCCCACACCTTGAAAAACCTTACGGACTGTAATAGTTTCGTTGATGCCGCCATTCCGCATGGCAATCACTACTCCCTCGTAGGGTTGTACGCGGTATTTTTCGCCTTCCTTGATTTTCACTCCCACTTTTACGGTGTCGCCCACATAAATGTCGGGCAGATTCGATTTTATCTGTTCCGCTTCAATTGAGCGGATAATCTCTTGAGCGTTCATAGTCTTTCTGTCTGCTTAAAAAAAACTCCCAATCATCAATCATAAATCGATAATCCTCTTTCAGTCTACTTGTTGGGATTGATAATTTTACTGATACAACAACCTAAACATCAAAGCTATATTGCAGAATGCTGTAACACAAGGGTGAAATTTATGAAATTTAGCGTCGTCATCAGTACGTATAATCGCTTGAATTTGCTGCAAAGAGCAATTGACTCGGCTCGTAACCAAACAATCGAGTGTGAGGTGGTTGTTGCCGACGACTGCTCATCTGATGACACCCAAACATATCTCAAAAGCTTAGGGGACAAGGCTTGCCTTGAACGCAGTCGAAAGGTTGTTTACCATCGTAACGAAGTTAACCAAGGTCATGCAGCAACGGTAAATGCTGGAGTTGCTAAAGCTAGCGGCGACTGGATTAAGTTTTTAGATGATGACGACTATTTAGCGCCCAACTGTATAGAAGAGATGGTTAAGGCGATCGCACTTCGTCCCGATGCTGTAATCTGCTCTTGTGTGGCGGCTCAGGTGGATGGTAATGGAGTTGAACTCAGTCGCACCCCCCAAGTTGGACCAGGATTAGCTTTTTATATCCCACAAGCCGATATTCACTACGGTATGCTCTTAGAGCTTGTACCCTTTGGCACTCCCGTACAAGTAGCTTGTCGGCGTGATGCTTTCCTAGAAAGTGGTGGTTGGGATTCCACACTTGATGCTAACTGTGATGACATCGATTCCTGGATTCGGATTTCCCAGTTTGGTGATGCTATTTTCTTCAACCAGTGTCTTGCTTACCGGACTATCTGGGCGGGTGCTTATAATCAAAAGTTTTCTTTGTCTCGCCGGTTGGCGACAAATATTTTGATGAAGGAGAAAATTTACGCCTTGGTAAATGACCAACATCGCTCAGAGATTCCCGTCTTTGAGGATATAAAAAATTACCTGAAACTCCATTGGATTTTAGTGGCACTAAAGCAAAGAAATATCAAGAGTTTTCTTTCAATGATTGATCCGTCTATACTTTCTCCTCAGTCTTGGAAGTTTTTGCTAACTACTGTTTCATCACGCCGCTCTCAAGGAAACAATTCTCAGGTTCGTAAACTTGTGTTGATTGAGTCCTAGCTTTTTAAGTGTTGACGATAGCTTATCAGGTGAGGATGTATTGCCAGGATTTATGCTGGATTTAGCACAGATTTTGAAATAGCGATCGCTCCTTCAAAATTCCCATTTTTGCGTCATTACGGAGAGACAATATGCGCGAATCTGTAATTTATCAAGAGATTGAGGCTGAAGCTCAGGCAAAAGGTAAAGCCATCGGTATAGCAGAAGGTAAGGCAGAAGGTAAGGCAGAAGGTAAGGCAGAAGGCATTCGCTTGGTGGCTGTGAATCTGCTCAAAAGCCAAATGTCTTTGGCCCAAGTGGTAAGAGTCACTGGATTATCTCTGGAGGAGGCAGAGTTGTTACAACAAGAGATAGAAGGTGAGTTATAGAGGATTTGAAACTATCAAACCTACCAGTATTGAGAAGCGATCGCCCTGGCACCTTAGGCGATCGCTTCTTGAGGATTTATACTGGATTGGCACTACTAAAAGTACATCCAAGCAATCAAGAAAAGTGACCCAAAATTCATTAACAACTAACCATACTACTGTTGAACCAACAGTAAAAACACGATCTGGAATAGCCCGACAACAAAACCCAAAACACCACCTAAAGTCACAATCGCCTGCAATTCAGTTTTCACAATTCCCTCAATTGCAGCTTCTAAATCAGCCGGTGAAGTTGATTTTACACGGTCAACTATCATTTCATCTATCGACAAAATCGGAATCACCTGCGCCACAATTACTTCTAAATCTTTTTCCAAATACTTATCTAAAATTAGAGCCAACTCTTGACTCATGACTTCTAAAGAAGTGCTGACAACAGGTGAAGTACTAAGACGATTCAGCAGGACTCCAGCAATATTTTCCCAATCAACAGAATCTGTTAATCCTTGTAAAAAATCGCTGCCACTGTTTTGCAGGTAATGGCGCACACTTTCGCGGGTAGTCTTTCGGAGTTGGCGCACCGTTCCCATTGGCAGGTTTTGTAATGATAAATTTTGCAGTAATTTCCGAATGCGATCGCGCATTTTCAAATCTTGAGTCAATTCCTGCAAGCGAATATTGGTAGCCTCCTTTTCATCCAAGCAAAAAGTCCGTAACCGGGTGAGAGTATTACGTAAGCCAAACAAATTCGCTACTACCCAATAAGTACCACTGGTTTTTTCGCGGAAGCCTTCATCAATAATTTGAATTGTGCGATCGGTCAAAAAATCAACTATCGCTTGGCGCAGCACATCCGGCGGTAAAACTACTTGCAACAACCAATCAGCAAGCCGCGTGGCTTGTTCTTCACTCAGTTGAAATTCCAGCAATATCTGGTCAAAAATTTGATTGATTTGCGCTTCCAAAAAGTCTTCACGTCGCGCCAAAGCCTTAAGTAACCGTGGCAAAGATTCCCCTAGTAAATCCCGCAAAATTCCCGCCACAATTTTGGCACTTTTTTGGTTTTTATCTGTTTTGATTTGTTCAATCGCCAGCCGCAACAACCAGAGAATTGCTGCTTGCACGCGTTCTGTTTGCAACAAACGACGCGCCAGATTTTGCAATTCTTCTGGTGTTAGGAGTGACCCCATGATTGTATCGGAAATGTTCTTAGCCAGACGTTCCTGGTTGCGGGGAATCAATCCAGGGGTGAAGGGTACTCTTCGTCCAGCAATGTAAATTGCTCGGTAAGGACGGAATAACATTTTGATGGCTATATCATTTGTGAAATAGCCAATAATTCCACCCAGTACTGGGGGAGACACATAAAGCCAAAGATGAGACCAGTCCACAGGATTTTGGATTTTGGATTTTGGATTTTGGATTCTAGATTAGAAATTAGGGATTGGGGATTGGTCATTGGCGGTTATCAGTTATGAGTTATGAGTTATTTTTCCACTTACTACTAACGATTTTCCATTAGCCATTACCTATTCCGCAGTCCCCAATCCAAAAGACGCTCACAGACTCGCTAACGCTACGCTATCGCAAATCTAAAATCTAAAATTTGCTGACTACCAGCACTCCCATCATACCGTTCGCAATGGGGTAGTGTGTGGCAACAGCAAAACCAACTTGACGCGCTAAGTCTATTTGCTCTTTCCCGATGGGAAAGCGGTCTAAGCTGGGACTGATGTAAGCATATTCTTCTTTTAAGCCTAAATAATTGGCAACTGGCACCACAAAACCGTCTAGATACCACTGCTGAAAGGTACGTAGCTGAAGATTACTAGGTCGATGAAAGTCTAAAATTGCGGCTTTAGCACCCGGCTTCAAAACCCGGTATAACTCTTGAAGACTGCGGGGAATATCTTTAACATTTCTTAAACCATAGCCCATTGTTGCGGCATCAAATTGGTCATCGTCAAAGGGTAAATTTAGGACATCGGCTTCTACCCAGGCGATCGCAGGTTCGGGGTACTGCCTTTGGGAACGTAATGAAGCAGTTTCTAGCAGGTTGTGGGAAAAATCCACTCCGTAGACCTGTCCCGTTGCTCCCACACGCCGCGCCAAACGTAAGGCTAAATCACCACTACCGCAACACAAATCAAGTGCAGTATCACCCGATTTAGCTGCACTCCATTTCACTGCCATTTCCTTCCATATTCGATGCTGTCCCCAACTCAACCAGTCGTTCAACTGGTCATAAACTGGAGCAATACGGTTAAAAATAGACTGAATTTCGTTTGTCATTGGGTATTGGACATTGGGCATTGGGTATTGGTTTTTGACAAATGACAAATGACTAATGACTAATGACACTACTAGTAAGAGCGATCGCCACTAGTTGGGCTGATAAATTAATTAGCATTAATTCATCTTCTCGTAAAGTGCAGGGGTCTTTCCACTGTAGTGACAATACGCCCAAAAGTTGATTACGGTAGCTAACTGGGATAACTAAATGTGCTTGCACACCCGTATTTTTGTAGTGAATCACATCAACTAATTTAGTGTCTTTAATTACATTAAAGCAAACTTGCATTTGCCCAGTGGCGATCGCTTCCCTTGTGAGTGGATCTTGAGATAGCCAATTCTCTATTCTACCTGTATCGCTGTAAGTTCCTTGAGTCGCAACCAGAGTATTTCCATCTGTAAGTTGTAAGATACAGCCTTCTGCTCCAAAAGTCTGACTCACAGCCCTAGCAATTGGAGCGAGAGTTTCCTCTAAGCTAGAAGCTGCTTGAGTTACCTGTACCAAAACACTCAGCAGTGCCATTTGAGTTTGAGCACGGCGTAATTCTTCTGTACGTTGCTTGAGCAAGTCGTAGGTTTCTGCTGCTCTTTGTACTACTGCCTTCAGTTCCCCTGGGTCCCAAGGCTTAGTGATATATTTGTAGACTTGCCCCGCATTAATCGCTTCTACCAAGTCTTCAATATCAGTAAATCCGGTGAGAATTATTCTTACAGTATCAGGAAACTGAGGTACAGTCTTGCTGAGAAACTCAGTTCCTTTCATTTCGGGCATCCGTTGATCGGAGATAATCACCGCTACCTCCCCTTCTGCTGCTAAAACTTCTAGGGCGTTCACTCCGCTATCAGCTTTCAAAACATTAAAGTCGCGTCGAAAGGTGCGATAAAGCAGATCGAGATTATCTGGCTCATCGTCAACTACCAGGATTTTCAGCTTTTTTGGTCCTTCGAGAGTCATCACTTGATATTGGAGTTTATCAATTTCGAGATTGAACTTATCCATAAGATAGATATTTCCTTTAAATATTCATTATCTTGTTATATTCCATACCAAGCTTACTTGATAATAGCTCAAACTTCTCAAGGGTTTTTACGGACTTAATTTAGATGTTTAAATACGGTAATTTTGAATACTATAGAGGAAATTTGCCTACTCAAATATCTAAAGAGAGAAAAAATTGCACAAGAAAAACCAACTAACTTAGCGTAACTATAACGGTTTTGATCATCAATGAAGTACGTTAACAAACTTCCCTTGGATGCAACGCAAACTCAAGTAGCACATCTCTGCTAATCTGCGATCTCAAACAGGACTTACGCACTGAAAACCTGAAATCTAGATCCCCCCTAACTCCCCGATAAATTGGGGGGAACGCTAAAAGCCCCCTTTTTAAGGGGGTTGGGGGATCTCTTGTGCGTAAGTCCGATCAAAATTAAAGTCGAGATAAGTTTCCACAGATCAACTCAAGGCAGTAGGTCTGGGTAGTTCATAGATTAGAATAGGACTTGCTCATGAGGTGTTAATCAACCTCTCAAGTTGAAGCTCGCATTCCGATTATGACTGATCTACCAGCCAACGCTCAGAATCCCGAAGAAAATGCTACCAACGATGTAGCACAAGAATTACTGCGAAAGTTGAGGCAAAAACAAGGCAACTGGGTAGAATGGGGAATGGCGATCGCCTCGTTGCTAAAAGCCGGTTACAATCCCCAAGAAATTTTTGAGGCGACTGGATTTGAGCCAATTCAACAAAATCAGGTGGTTGTTGGTTCTCAAGTTTACAATTCTTTGGAAAAGTTTGGAGCTTCCTCAGCAACGCGATCGCACTATGCCACACGCGGCAGTGATATTTTATATGAATTGCGTTTGCTTACTCAAGAAGAACGCGCTAGCGCCGCCGAACTGATTTTTATCCAGAAAGTCGATGCTGATGAGGCGCGGGAAGTAGCAAAAGCCATTAAAGAGTTTTCCTATTTCCGCATTTTGCCAGAAGGCTTTTCTGCCCATCCTGGGGATGCCGTTGCTTACCAAGTTTGGAAACGGGCACGCCAAAATACAGATTTACAACAGCGCTCGCGTCTGATCGCCAAAGGTTTACGCTTTGCTCACACGCCAGGTGCAAGGACAAAAATCGAACAGCTACTAACTGATTTTACTACCATTCCCCAGCGTCCGGCTCCCATTTTACCATTTTACCGCTTGGAATCTGAAGAACAATTACCCCGAATCGTTCCGGTAGTCGGCGAGTTGCCATTGTCACGGCAAGATTTGCAAGCTGTGCCCATAGTTACAGAAATTGAACCATTTCGGATGGTGAAGTTTTCTGGAGAGCAAGCTTGGGTGCCGTTACCAGGTTGGCAAGTGCTGTTAGCAGCAGAAGATCCAGTAGTAATTATCGCCAATAGCGATCGCTTCCCCATCCAAAACCAAAGCCGAATAGAACCCGTCATCGTAGTCATCGATCGTGCCCAACGAGAATGGGATATCTCTAACTATTTTGTCGTTGAAAATGCTGGTGAATTAGATTTTCTGTGGTTTGAAACTGAGCCGGAAGTTCCTCTACTTGGACAAATTATTATCATTGTGCGTCCTAAGAAGATTCTGGATGAAGAATTAACTAAGGATTCCTGGCAGATTGACGAATAAATTTGATTTATTACAAAATTCAACTAAATTTTGTAATCACTTTTAAGAGAAGGCACTGGATCAATAATCTCAACAGATGTTAATTAAGTAAAACGGTGTTAATAATTAAAGGTTTGCAGTAATCGGCTTTAGCCCGACCTTTTAAGCCTGAAGCCCTCTCTAGGAGCCAACCTCTATTTTTTAAGATTACTTAACATAGGTTGATTTATTCTCGCTTACTTAACTTATCATCAGAGCCAAATGCTTAATAAATTAAGCATTTTTTTTGTGCTTTTACATTTTGCGGTATCTTCATATTTTATAAGCAGAATTATTCAACCAAAAACAAATTCCTGTTTTTTCGATTTAGTTTCTTAACGAAATAGAATTCTGCAAAGCGGTACTAACCTGTAATTTTCCCTTGTTCTACGAGTTCGTCAAAAGAGGCAATTACTTAAATCGGCTTTGTGCGTATCATTAGTGAGAAATTCAGGAGAGATAAATAAGATGGCAATTACTTTTGGCAAGGATAGCGTCCAGTCTTCTGTAGGAAGTAGAAGTGGATTTAAAATAATATATATAAAATACATAACTCGTCGCGAGCGCTAATAATGCTATTGTTATTTAGTAAGAGAATGAAGCCCGCCAAGCGTGAAACTTCAGCCCCAAATCAGAACTACCGACCACTTTGTACAGATGGAATATCTAAGTGCGATCGCCTATTCCTAACCTGCAAGAGAAGATTCTCGAAATCCGTAACAGTCTACGCCCTGGACAGCAACAAATGGCTGACTGGGAATCTGGGCCTTTGGCTATTTCTGCGGTTCCTGGTGCAGGTAAATCTACTGGGATGGCGGCGGCGGCAGCGATCGCGATCGCACGTCAATATGAACGTTCATCCTTACGCCGTCACTTGGTAGTTGTGACTTTTACTCGCTCGGCTGCTGCCAACATTAAAGCGAAGATTCGCAGATTCTTACGAGATGATTTATCTATACCTCAGACGGGCTTTTTTGTCTATACCCTACATGGTCTAGCGTTAAACATTGCCAGCCGCCATTCTGATTTATCAGGTTTGCAATTAGAAAATGTCACATTAATTACACCAACCCAAAGTAACCGCTTTATCAGAACAGCCGTAGAGCAATGGATTGGGAATAATCCGCGAATATATTTGCGGTTATTAGAAGGTCATCAATTTGACGGGGAAGAGACAGAAAGGTTGCGTCGTCAATCGGTGCTGCGAACAGAAGTATTACCGGAATTGGCTAATACGGTAATTCATGAAGCAAAAAGTTCTGGGATATCGCCAGAGAAGTTGCGGGAATGGAGTAAACAAATCACAGATGAATATGCAATTTTGAGCGTCGCGGCGGGATTGTATCAGCAATATCAAAACTTAATGCGATCGCGTGACTTCATCGACTACGACGATATGATTTTAGCCGCACTGCGCGTTTTAGAAAATGACAGTGCGCGTCGCATTGAGCAAAACCAAGTTTTCGCCGTCTTTGAAGACGAAGCCCAAGATTCTAGTCCTCTTCAGACGCAGCTTTTAGAAATTTTGGCAAGTGATGGGGGAGATAATTTTTCACTCCTAACTCCTCACTCCCCACTCAATCTAGTAAGAGTCGGCGATCCTAACCAAGCGATTAACTCTACTTTCACCCCAGCCGATCCGATTTATTTTCGGCAATTTTGCGAAAGGTGCGATCGCATTAAACGATTGGCAACGATGGATCAAGCTGGTCGCAGTACTAGAATTATCATTGAAGCGGCTAACTTTGCGCTCAAATGGATCAATAATCAGTCGTTAGCAACAACGAATCACAAACAACAGGCTCCAGATAACCGACAAGTACCATTTCGCTTGCAGACAATTCGCCCTGTTGAAGTTAATGATCCGCAAACTAACGCTAACCCCGCAGCAGTCGGACGAGGACTAGAACTTTATACACCGCATGACATTCATCACACGGTTGAATTGTTATCTCAAAGGGTGATTGAATTATTTGGGGAAGATCCAACAAAAAATAGTGCCGCGATTTTAGTGCGAGAAAATCGCCAAGGACGATGGTTAGCAGAGGCTATGACATCTGTCTGCAAAGAGCATAATATTATACTTTACGATGTGGGAGAACGCGATCGCCGTTCCCATGTCCCCCAAGAGATTTTAGGATTACTGCAATTTTGCGATCGCCCCCACTCCCCCGATTACCTCAAAGCCGCACTAGAAGCATTAGTACAGCGCCAATTAATTCCTACCCAAGACCTCAACGCCCTTGCTAGTCTTCCAGAAGAATTTTTGTATCCTGGTCCTTTAGCAGTACCCCAGCCAGAAACAGTAGAAAAAGCCGCTCGCTTGTGTCGTAGTTTACTTCGCGCTCGCTTGGAATTGCCCCTGTATCAGCTAATTTCCTTTCTCGCCTTGACCTTAAATTACGACCAGGCAGAATTGGCGACTGCTGACAAACTCGCAGAACGGGTTAACCAGCAGATAGCTGGCAATAGTTCGATGGGGGGAATGCTATCAGCTTTAAGTGAAATCGTCAGTTCTGAACGGTTTGAACCAGTGGAAACGGAGGATTCGGAAGAACGTTACACTCGTCCCGGTCAATTAACCATTATTACGATGCACAAAGCCAAAGGGCTAGATTGGGACTATGTGTTTCTTCCCTTTCTCCACGAGAACTTAATTCCTGGGAGATTTTGGGTTCCTCCCCAAAAGCAGTTCTTAGGGGATTTTACCTTATCAGAAGTAGCCCGCGCCCAAATTCGTGCTGCTCTCCATGGGGAATCTACTATACCAAATGTCACACAAGCATGGGAACAAGCAAAGAACTTGAAAATCTCTGAAGAGTACCGTTTACTCTACGTTGCGATGACACGAGCAAAGCGTCTGGTGTGGATGTCTGCGGCGCAAAAAGCCCCCTTTACTTGGAGTAAACCGGATAATTTACAAGAACAAGCGCCTTGTCCGGTGTTTCCAGCATTAAAGCGCCAATTCCCTGAATGTGTGATGAATTTAGGGACTGACAAGAAATAAATTATCCATCTTGTGGGGTGGGCAGGAAAGCCCCCTTTTTAAGGGGGTTGGGGGATCTCTTCTGCGTAAGTCCTGGGCATTAAATAATTCGTAATTCCTAATTGGCATCTGTGCGACTCCCGGTATCCGGTCAGACACTAACCAGGGTTAAACTAAATTGCAAAATACTTGTCCAAACCTAATCAATCTAATTATTCTTTGGTCGTAAATAGACGATGCTGTAGGGGTTTAGCATGCTAAACCCCTACGAAATATCTGGTTTTTCACCTCATACATATTTGGTATTTCTTGTCAATGCCTAAGTCCTGGTGTTAGCCCTTTCAAGGTGGTGAAATTTGGAACGAAGATTGGTTATTTCGACCTTCAAAAATCCCCAAATCTGAGCGGAGGATTCAAGGTGGTAGCACTGGAACAACGTATCTTCGTTTGTCAGCTTGAAAGGACTAGTCCTGGTGTTGTGAACGAAAGTACTTGTGTTGTAAACCAAAAGACTTGTGTTAAGTAAGTAGGTGAGAATAAATCAAAGTAGATTAAGTAATGTAAAAAATCTTGAGATGAGTTCATAGTGAGGGCTACCCTGCGGGAACGCTTCGCGAACAGCCCTCAAATTAGGACTAAAGTCCTTACTACAAACCTTGAATTATTCACGCCGCTCTACTTATGAACGAAAATACTTGTGTTGTGAACGAAAATATTTGTGTTGTGAACGAAAATACTTGTGTTATGAACGAAAAGACTTGTGTGTACACTATTTCAAGCAACATCAAGCGCACCGTCTTCACAGCAATTTTTAAATCAGCGATGCAACGATATTAATAGTCATAGCTAAAATGGTGGTATTGAAAAAGAAGGATAATATGCTATGTAACAGAGTCAAGCGCCTCATATCGCGTGATCTCGTCTCCACATCTGAAACTTGACTAGTCATGCCAACTACAAAAGAATAATATAAAAATTCCCAATAGTCTGGATGGTCATTATCAGGAAAATTTAAACCTCCGGTGATTTCTTCACTATTATTATGATTAATGTATTTGTAATAGCTGTGTGCATATTGAACTGCAAACATCGTATGCACTAGTAACCAAGAACCGACAATGGTCATAATTGAAAGTATGACATGTAGCTTAAGCAGAAGTGGTGACAAGCCTTTTTTATCAGTTAGTAAAAACACAATCGCTAAAACACTAGCACAAGCCGCAGCGATCACCAGCAAGAATATAGCCAAATGTCCTTCATATTCATTCTCAGCATAACGGCGAATTTTTTGTGGGCTAGCCTTGATCATTTTCCACCACGTTACGGCTAAGAAAAAGTCAATACCGGAGTTCCAAGCGCAGAGAATGCGAGTCGGCAAGTGTAGCCAACGCGGAAGGATTACTGAAACTAATACAGCGAGTCCGACAGCAAAGATTAGTCGGGGTCGAGAGTCAAAGTTTTTAAATAAATTAAGTCTCACAAATGTTGCGATCGCAGATGTTATCCAGTCCAGTTTAACTAATTCGTAATTGAATTATCAATTACTTTAACTTGGCTCTAATCGTCTCTATTCGTTGACGATTGACACCCAAATCACTTTCACCTAAGCGTGAGGCTGAACGCACTTGGATAACATTAGCATTCCGGTCTAGATAGAATTCTACATCATCTACAAATCCCAGTAAAGCACTTTTAAATTCTATATATAAATAATCTTTACTTTCGGTAATGATTTTGGTTCTTGGTAAGGACTGAATAATCTTTTTGAGATTAGTAATCGCTTGCTGTGGAGTAGATGTAAAACTCAGTGGTGCAATTTTGTGGGTTGCATCTGCACTTTGACTAGAAATGCAGTTAAGGGAATTAGGGCACGATGCTAATTTACCATTGTTAACACCTAAATTATTTGGTGGTTTGCCAGCAAAAACCATAATTATATCTCCAGGTAATTGAATAAGTATACTGTCACACATTTGTTTGAATCAGTGTAATACCTTGCCGCACTCGCATCTTCTGGCAAATGACAGATTCACTAAAACATCGGTGATGCGATCGCTGATCGCTTTATGATGCGATAAGTATCGTCTAGGCGAAGACAGATTATGACGCAAACAATTTCAATCAACGACTCTGGGCGCTTGCAACTCACACCGCTAGAAATCCCATCCCGTCTCCTGTTAGGGCCTGGTCCCTCCAATGCCCATCCTACAGTTCTCCAGGCGATGAATACTTCACCCGTTGGGCATCTTGACCCAGCTTTTCTCGCACTGATGGATGAAATTCAGTCGTTGCTACGTTACGTATGGCAAACAGAAAACCCGCTAACCATTGCAGTCAGTGGTACCGGAACAGCCGCAATGGAAGCAACCATTGCTAATGCCGTTGAACCCGGTGATGTGGTTTTGATTGGTGTAGCTGGTTACTTTGGTAATCGCCTTGTGGATATGGCTGGACGTTATGGTGCTGATGTGCGAAGCATTACCAAACCTTGGGGACAAGTTTTTAACCTTGATGAACTTCAAACTGCTTTAAAAACTCATCGTCCAACTATTTTAGCTCTAGTTCATGCCGAAACCTCCACCGGCGCACGTCAACCATTGGAAGGGGTGGCTGATTTGTGTCGGGAATTTGGCACTTTGTTACTGGTGGATACAGTGACGAGTTTGGGTGGCGTCCCCGTGTTTTTGGATACTTGGGGAGTTGACCTCGCCTATAGTTGTAGCCAAAAAGGGTTGGGTTGCCCACCTGGTGCTTCCCCCTTTACGATGAGTGTGCGTGCAGTTGAGAAATTGCAACAGCGTCAAACAAAGGTTGCAAACTGGTATTTGGATATGTTGTTGCTGGGCAAGTATTGGGGCGCTGAACGCACCTATCACCACACAGCACCGATTAATTTATACTATGCATTGCGGGAAGCATTACGTTTGCTTGCAGAAGAGGGGTTAGCAAACTCCTGGCAGCGTCATCAAAAGAATGTAGAATATCTTTGGGAAGGGTTGGAGAATTTAGGATTGAGTATGCACGTTGAGCAAGAGTATAGACTACCAACGCTTACTACTGTCTGCATTCCAACAGGGGTAGATGGGAAAGCGATCGCTCGGCAGTTACTCAATGAACATAATATTGAAATTGGCGGTGGTCTTGGCGAACTCGCTGGTAAAGTCTGGCGCGTGGGATTGATGGGCTTTAATAGTCGTAAGGAAAGTGTTGACCAACTTTTAACGGCACTGCGGCAAGTTTTACCTAACTAGTTTTTGCGTAATCAGGTCTCCTCAGTTTACCTCAATCTATGGCTCAATTACCTGAAAATTGCTGTAATTCCGTCCGACTACTTATCAGTTAACAAACACAAACGCTTTCAATCAGGCAAATAGACAGTAGTATTTATAAGTATAAATACTACTGCGAAAGTGTATTTTTTAGCCAATAATGTAGGTGATTGAGCTCTCAGACCAATTGACTCAATTTAGGAGCGTCGAATGCCTGAATTCGTTGAAAATCCAGAAAATCGTTGCCCTGTAATTCTCTTACTCGATACTTCTGGCTCTATGTCAGGTCAGCCTATCCAAGAGTTAAATCGAGGACTTGCTGCTTTTAAAAAAGATGTAGTAAAAGATTCCCAAGCATCGCTGAGTGTGGAAGTAGCTATGATCACATTTGGCTCCATAGCTAAACTGATACAAGACTTTGTGACGATTGACCAATTTACACCGCCTACATTGGAAGTAGCTGGTGTTACCCGAATGGGTGCGGCGATTGAGTATGCTTTGGATTTTCTAGAAAACCGGAAACAGACTTATAAAGACAACGGTATTCTCTATTATCGCCCTTGGGTGTTTTTGATTACAGACGGAGCGCCAACTGACTCCTGGGATTCAGCCGCGAAAAGATTGAGAGAAGCAGAAGCACAAAGCCGACTATCATTTTTTGCGGTTGGTGTAAAGGATGCTGATATGAATATCCTCAAACAAATTTCTCCTCCTGAACGTCCACCAGTTATGGTAAATGGCTTAGATTTTCGTGAGTTGTTTGTCTGGCTTTCTGCTTGGATGAAACGGGTTTCTAGTGCCAAAGTAGGGCAAGCTGTAGCTTTATCGGCTATGGGATGGGGTCAAATTAGCAGTTAGGAGGAAATTTTGTGAATTGGAAAGCTGTTGCGCGTTCTGCGATCGGAACAAGTCATGAAAACCAGGGTATAGTTTGTCAAGATTATGGGGATTATCGGATCTTTCATGATGTGATTATTGTAGGCGCCGTTGCAGATGGTGCTGGCAGTGCTAAACATTCTGATGTTGGTGCTAAGTTGGCGGTAGAAACCGTACTCAAATGTTTTTCTGATATTAATGAATCTCCTCAGAAGGAAGAAGAATTAGAGCCAGGTTATTCTAAACGACTGTCCAAAGAAGAAGCTGAGAAACTGTTTGCTACAATTGTGAAAAAAGCTATTGCAAAGTTACATGAGCAAGCAGCCAAAGAAAATTATTCTGTCAATGATTTAGCTTGTACATTGTTGATTTTCCTGGCAGCTCCTGACTGGTTTGCAGCTATGCAAATTGGGGATGGATTTATTGTAATGCGTTCTCAAGAGTCAGAATATCAACTGTTGTTTCAGCCAGATAAAGGTGAGTTTGCTAATGAAACTACTTTTATCACCTCAGCAAATGCAGTAAAAGAAATGCAGGTAAAGGTTATTTCCGAAAAACAAGAGTTTATTTGTGCTTCCACTGATGGACTAGAAAAAGTAGCAATTCGCTTGAGCGACTGGGAACCCTTCTCACCTTTCTTTAAACCTTTGGAGGAATACCTGCACGAACCTGTTAATGGAGAGGAGAAAGATAAATATCTGATGGAATTCCTCAACTCTGAACGTCTAAATTCTCGCACTGACGATGATAAAACCTTACTTTTGTGCTTGTTTGATAGAGAGTAAAATTCGATGACAGTTTTCATCTGTGCCAGTACGGGTCAATCGATTACTCTGTTGGGTGAACCTAAAATTAGTGGTGAAGCGTAAGGATTCAGGTGTTTGAAACCCAGTCACAGAGATAGTTTCAAAATTGACTTTGGCTTATTAACATACCTTTAGTCGCAATAATGCACGGAAATATAGGCGTTCCGTAATTATTATTGAGAATATAAATTTGTAGTTAATCCCCGGAAAGTATTATCAGGAAACGATTGTAGACATTTTGGTATGACCTGAATCCTTACGCTGAAGCGAAGGTTTGCCTTTGTTGAAAAAGTGAGACGTGATCAGTATCAAATATCCATAAACTCACTTAGTTTCATTCTCCGCATCAAGCTGCCGATAATGTTCCTCCATTTTTGCGTCAAGTTCACGGCGGTCAGCTTCTATATATTCCAGCATTTCATCAAATTGTGGATCATCCTTGAACATACCCGCAAATTTCATCCAAGGATTTTCTACTTTGGGTGGTTCAATTTCTAAAGTCGCAATCTTGGCTGTTCTTAACCGAGTTTGCAAACTTTGACTGAGTTTTTCTATTGCTTCCGTTTCGGTATTTCCTAAACCTTGACAGTCTGGTAAAACTAGCAATGTTGCTTTAACTGCACCATCTTCTTGATTTTCAATCAGCACATCATATTTGGATAATAAACAATACTTTTCAAATATCCTCTGAAGCCTGAGTATTCTCTAGTGCAGAAAACCAAGCAATTGAGGCTACTTTATTGATTATATAAGGATACCTAAGTTTTCCCGGCTTAGATATCCAATAGCAACATAACCTATATTAAATAGATTGTTAACTCTATTCTAATTACTACTTTTTATTTTTAAATCCCTCTTAGGACAGTTTATAAATTGATCCTTAAGTAAAATGCAAAAATTAGCTAGGAAGTTTACTTTAATTTTGAAACCCTATTAAAATAAAAATTTTGTTCTATAATAGGTATTTTTAGTTCATAGATAATATACATCTGATTTTTAGGTCAAGTTTTTATATTGAGCCTAACTTCTAAAGCTGATGAATTATCACAATAAGGAAACATATATGTGCAGGGGCGTTAAAGCAGTGTAACGCACCCTATTTTCTAAGACAAGTTAGCAACGCTAGACTTTTCTAAAGTCGCAACTAATTTTACACCAAATTCTTCCTCAAACACTGCTTTTTTATAATCTAAACTCCAGAGTTCTAAAGCACAATCATCATCAGGTTGTGATGGGAAAATTAGCAGATTACACTGCCTCAATTGTGGATAACACTCACATTCAACTTGAGCGATCGCACCAATTTGTCGTCGATCTAATGCCACTGCCAATCTTAAAATCGCACTCAATTGACTAACAATTTGTCGCTGGTCTTTAGTCAGCAAATTCTGGTAATCTTCATGTTTTTTCTTGGGCGGCGATTTGCGATGATAACGCGCTAAATTGGCAATGATTTCAATTTCGGTTTCTGTATAACCAAGTAATTCACCATTGCGAATTAGATAGTAAGAGTGCTTGTGGTGAGACGAATGACTGATATAGTGACCGCAATTGTGTAATATTGCAGCAGTCCACAGCAGTTGTCGCTCGTCAACTCCCCAGTGGTGTAGGATACCTTGAGTTTGGTCAAATAAACTCTGGGCAAATTTGGCGACGCGATCGCTATATTCTAAGTTAACGTGGTATTTATTAGCGAGTTTTAAAACATTCCGTTCTCGAACTGAACTTTGGTAACGCAGCTTATCTTCAATTAAACCATGAGTTAGCATCCAGTCTACAATTACGCCTTCCCTGAGAGAACGCTCACAAACTGTTACTGATTCACTACCCAAGAGGGTCATTGCTTCCTGTAATATTACTGCACCAGCAAGTATAACTTCAGCCCGCTTATCTGGCATACCGGGAATCGCAGCCCTTTCTGAGTTACTCAGTTTCCGCAAGCGATTTACCAACTCTCGCAAGTCTTTAAGACTGAACTGGTAGCCATTGAGAGTGGAAGGAATAACACTCGATTTTTCTCGTGCATGAATCATCGCCAGGGTTTCAATTGTGCCAGAGGTACCCACCAAACGCGGAGATTCCCCAAGCTGGAGGTTTGCTAGTACCTCATCCACGGAACGTTCTAACATCCCGCGTGCATAGGCTTGCAGCTGCTGAAACTCAGTGTTGCTGATCGGATCGGTGGTGATTAATTCGCTAGTGAGTCGTACTGCACCGACTTTGGTACTAGTGAGAGTACGCGGTTCATTACTGTCGCCCAAAATCAACTCTGTGGAACCACCGCCAATATCAACAATCATGTGGGGCTGGTTGTTAAATTCCATCCCCGACAGCACGCCAAGATAGATTCGTCGCGCTTCTTCTTGACCAGAAATCAAGTCAACACTTAAACCCAACTCTGTTTCTATTCTGTGCAAAAAATCTTTACCATTTGGGGCTTCCCGCACAGCACTAGTTGCCACAGCAATGATTGTTTCAGCATTGATAGTTTTGGCAACTTCTTGGAAGCGTCCTAAAGCAGCGATCGCCGATTTAATTATCTCCGGTTTGAGTTCCCCTGTAGTAAGATTGCGATCGCCTAGTCTCACAGTTTCTTTTTCTCTGGCGATAATGCTGAAAGCTGGTAGTGTGGGGTCAATCTTGACTACTACCATGTGTAGAGAATTTGTTCCCAAGTCAATGGCAGCAATAATCCGATGTTGGTTAGGTGGTTGAGTTGGAACACTCTCCCAGCTAGCCGAAGCTACTAAATTCAGCATCTAGTTCTCTCTCTTTATAAGAAATGATGGCAAACGGTGGTATGTCGCGGTAGCTGGCACTGATATTTATTGCAATACACTTGCTGAGAAATTGACCGTTGGTCGAGGGTAACTGAGCTAAGTATATTCACCCTAATGTTTCTAACCGTAGTGACTATTTAAAGATATTTAAGGTTGCCACTTTGGGTTATGTTTTTACAAATAACAAATAAGGTTATTCTATAAAAGATGTGTGAATTTATCTATCTAAAGTTATTTGTTGATTTATATGTTAACGACGCCAGAACGCCCCCAGTCACCAGTTTGGCTAGTAATTATCCGGCTTTTGCGATGGCATAAACCAGAAGGACGATTAATTTTAATGATTCCTGCACTTTGGGCTGTGTTTTTGGCAGCGTCTGGGAAACCGCCTTTACCTCTGGTTGCTGTGATTATATTGGGGACTCTGGCCACGAGTGCGGCTGGGTGTGTTGTCAATGATTTGTGGGATCGGGATATTGATCCACAAGTGGAGAGAACATGCGATCGCCCCCTCGCTTCTCGCGCCCTGTCTGTGAAAGTTGGGATTGTAGTTGCGATCGTCTCGCTAGTATGTGCAGCAATCTTAGCCTTTTATCTTAACCCCCTGAGTTTCTGGTTATCTGTGGCGGCAGTGCCGGTAATTCTGCTGTATCCAGGTGCAAAACGGGTGTTTCCCGTACCGCAGCTGGTGCTTTCGATGGCTTGGGGTTTTGGGGTATTGATTAGCTGGAGTGCAGTCACACAAACCATTTCCCAACCAACTTGGTTACTTTGGGGTGCGACTGTATTATGGACATTGGGATTTGATACTCTTTATGCTATGAGCGACAAAGAAGACGATCGCCGCATTGGTGTTAATTCTAGCGCTCTATTTTTTGGCAATTATGCCCCTGTAGCCATTGGAATTTTTTTTGCTGGCACCATCTTGTTATTGGCTTGGTTAGGTGTATTCATACATCTGCACTTAGCCTTCTGGATTAGTCTTGCAGTTGCTACTATCGGATGGATTTGGCAGTCTCTGCGATTAACAAAGCAAGACTTACCTAACCCTGTTTATGGTGAGATGTTTCGCCAAAACGTGTGGATTGGTTTTATTTTACTTGCTGGGATGATTGCTGGATCTTTTTAATAACTAAAAAGTAATGTATATAGGACTTACGCAAAACTACACGCACTCTGGGACAATTCATGTAGACGAAGGCTAACCGCAGGGTATTGTCCCTACCTAAAAATCAGGGTTTAGGTTATTGTTTGCGTAAGTCGTGGTATAAAATCCCCTTGAAGAAGTATTTATGAGTTTTTGTATGGGTACATTATTTCATTGGTTTAGTCCGTTATTTCAGTATCTGCGTATTTGGACAGCAATCGGTCTAATATGTTTGGTCGTCACCTGGCCATTTCCTGCACAAGCCAGCAGCACCATTGATCCGCAGTTGGAACAGCAAGTATTACAAATTATCCGGGAACATCCAGAGGTAGTTATTGAGTCTGTTCAAGCCTATCAGCAGCAGCAACAACAGAAAGTAAAACAAGTACAACAAGCATTTTTAGAGGATTTTAAGAAGAATCCTCAAACAGTGATTGGTAAGTCTCCCACCACAGGTTCAACTCAATCAAAAACTGTGCTAATAGAATTTTCAGATTTTCAATGTCCCTATTGTGCTGAGGCGCATAAAACCTTGAAAGAATTGTTAGTAAACTATCCTGATAAACTAAGATTAGTTTACAAGAATTTCCCTCTCATTTCAATTCATTCTGAAGCATTGCCAGCTGCTGTCGCAGCTTGGGCGGCATATCAGCAGGGCAAATTTTGGGAATATCATGATGCGCTATTTACTAATCAAAAGCAACTAGGTGAAGCGTTATATTTAGATATTGCTAAAAAACTGAATCTGAATTTGGGTAAATTTAAACGCGATCTCACTCTTGCCACTCCCGCAATTAAGAACGATATCCAGCTAGCGGAGAAATTGGCTGTTCCTGGCACACCTTTCTTTGTCATTAATAGTCCAAGTTTTTCAGGAGTAGTGCAGCTAGAAGACATCAAAAGGATATTGACTGATGCTAAGTAAATTGTTGTAAGGAGTAGCTTATGAGGAGTGATGAGGATAAATTTTCATCCTTTCTCATGTTCCTAAAGATATGACAACTTCAGTGGTGATGCCAGTTTTGGAGATTGCTATAGAGTGTAGTTGATTCGTTAGCGATCGCAATTACTTCTTGATATCCCGCCTCAATACTCACAAACTCACTAATTCTTGCTATTAGCCACACACGACGAGCATTTGGCGAGAGCGGATTGTAGTAAAATTTCAGCATCGGGAATTATTGATAAATAAAACCGTTCAGTCTGAAAATAGGTAAAAAAATTTCAGCTTTTATCAAATTCAAATTTCCTGAGTCACTTGCTGACACTGCAAATATTTATTTTGTAATTCTTCTGGAATTTTAATAGGACGACCATTGTGCAAACTAATAAAAGCACCTTTTTGTGTAGCCACTGCTGCTAACTCATTATTAGATAAAATTTCCGCTTGCACAGTCCACTTCAACCGTCCTAAGTTACTCAGCCATAAACGTCCAATCACTTGATCAATAATCTTTATCGGGCGTTTATATTCAATTTCCGTTCCAGCTAGAATCGGTGTATATCCTTGCTCAATTTGTTGATTGAGTTGCCAATGTTCATCTAAAAACTTTAAACGTAAATCCTCTAGCCATCTGATATACACAATATTACTCACGATTCCCATAAAGTCAATGTCATAAGTTTTTACAGGAATTGCTAATACTACTTCTAATGGTCTATGCAAATTATTATTTACTAGCATTATTTCTTTGGATGAATTATGTTTTAATACTGCTCGGACTGTAAAAGAGGAAAATAAATTTAAAGGTGAGTTTCCAAGTATTCATTCAGGTGATTAATTACCCTGTGCATGTGAATTGAATCTCCATAAAGCTTGCTCATCATTACGGCTCCTTCAAGTGTTGCAATTATGATGGTAGCGATTTCATCAGCACTTACTTCCGGGCGAATTTCACCCTTTTCAATTCCCGTTTCAATAATTCGACGAATCAGATGCAGCCAAGAGTCCATCGCCTGTTGAGCACGTTCTCGCAACGCCGGATGAGCATCATCACTCTCCACAGCAGTATTCAGCAGTGGACACCCTCCCTTGATCGGTGGATTTTCTGCGAAGCTACTAAATACGCCAATAATTGCTTGCAGACGTTCTACTGCGTGGCATTTGCTTCGTAATGCAAATCTAGTATGCTGTTTGATGCGAGCGATCGCAAAGTCAAAAGCCTGTAGTGCTAGATCATCTTTGCTTTGAAAGTGATTGTAAATTCCTCCTTTCTGCAATCCAGTAACAC
This sequence comes from Nostoc sp., assembly GCF_054880495.1. Lineage (NCBI taxonomy): Bacteria > Bacillati > Cyanobacteriota > Cyanophyceae > Nostocales > Nostocaceae > Nostoc > Nostoc sp. Next base: position 3,734 of record NZ_JBTYKD010000332.1, on the reverse strand, counting down.
GCATAATGTCTGACATTGATGAGCCTGCATACCCCTGTTGGTTAAACAGTTCGGCTGCTTGGTGGAGAATTCTGCTTTTTGTTTCTTCGCCTTTGGACATTACAGCGATTTTTAGAGTAGTTTATTGAATTGAAAATTGCTGTAAATAAAACATTACCGACCGAATGGTTTTATTTACGTTATCATAATAGTCGCTTGAAAGTCAAGGGGCTTTTAGCATTGTAATCAGTTCTGGAGTTTAGACTAGTTCCCGGTGCGAAACTCAGAAGGCTCATTCTATAAAGCCTAAAAACCAAGGTTTTAGTTCCTGGAAACATCTTAAATCCGTATCCTTATTTTTTGAAAATTTAGTTTCGCACCGGGAACTAGACTAAGCTATGCAAAATGACCCAGCAGGGCTGGCGTAAATCATCCGCGAACACTATTTTCTTTGTTTTACCCTCTATTTCTCCTTAACCGAGCAGTATTGATCCCTATGGTTCTTAAATTGGAGGTATTTTTTTTAACAACCAGTCCTCAGAAGTTTAACTGACTGCGGTGTATTATCCAGAGAATCTAGCGATATACAACGCGAATACGCTGGACGTTTGCTCATGCTTACAAGTAAAATACGGCAAGTGCATCGCCTTACGTGCTTTTATATCTCAAGCCGCAGAAAAACCAGTTAGAAGTTGAGTTTAGCAGAGCAACTGACCCATAAGCAGTTATCAAAGTCTGTTTCAGCTAAATGCCAGTTGTCATGCTTCCAAAAACTTCCAGACAGGTTTTCAGTTGTCCAGGAATCCTCTGCCCTAACTTTATAGGTGACCGAATTTTAGGTTTTAAATTTTGGATTGTTGGCGGAGCCTCTCGTAGAGAAGATTCAAAACCCAAAATTTAAAAAGGGTTGCAGAGCAAGCAAATTTATACTTGCTCTGCAAGAAGCAAGCTACGTGAAACAAATCTAAAAGCGTTCGACTGACTTGTACTGAGCTTGCCTGCCCTGAGCCCTTCGACAAGCTCAGGGTAACACCTGTGGAAGGGTCGAAGTAGCGCTCACACCGAAGTCTAAAATCTAAAATCTAAAATCCAAAATTGTCTGACTTTCGGTTCTAGCTGCTCGTAGTTAAGTCAGTGAAAAGTTATCAAAGCTTCGTTTGGGGATTTAAACCCTAACCAACGCTGCTCACTTATAGAAGTGGGAGACTCAACAGGACTTTGATAACTGATAAGTGAATTGTTGAAACCCCCAAAGAGTATGCACTATATATTACTACCACTCTTAAGCTTTTTTGTTGGCATCATCGTTGGTTTGACGGGAATTGGCGGAGCCTCTCTCATCACCCCAATGTTGATTTTTGTTTTTCAAGTTCCGCCTTCCATCGCTGTGAGTTCTGATGTTGTAGCTGCCACATTGATGAAGATTGTTGGTAGCGTCAAGCATTGGGAACAGAAAACCCTTGATACAGAAGTTGTCAAATGGCTGGCATTCGGGAGCGTTCCAGGCTCACTATTCGGGGTAGGGATTTTGCACTTCATTAAACGTACCAGTGAGTACAATCTGGATAACATCTTGCTCCGTTTGCTTGGCGGCATGATTTTGCTAGTCACAGTGTTAGCACTAGTGCAATTGTTGTTATTGACTTTTTTCCCTAAATTTAATTTACCCGAACTGCCAAAGTTAGACTTAGAAACTAATTTTAGTCGCTTCCTAACAATCACTTTGGGAGCAATTTTAGGCTGTTTAGTTGGTCTAACTAGCGTCTCTTCAGGTTCAATGTTTGCCCTAGTGCTGATTGGGTTTTTCCGCCTTGATGCACGGAAGTTAGTGGGTACAGATATTTCACACGCAGCAATTTTACTACTGTTTACAGCCCTCGGTCATCTCAGTCTGGGAACAGTTGATTGGAGTCTGGTACTACCTATATGGCTAGGCTCTGTTCCAGGGGTGTTAGTAGGCGCTAAAATCTGCCAAGTAGCTCCCCAGCGCCCACTACGGTTTATTATTTATGCCATCTTGATGATGGTGAGTTGGAAATTAGTTCATCAGGTATGACCAATTTGAGTTTTCAATTCCAAATTCAGCATTCAACATTGATTAACTTCTCACCCAAGGTAGTAGAGTAAATGTACCTCGTTCATACATAATGAAGAGACCCAAGCCAATTAACACAAAAGGTACGACAGCTTGACCGTAGCGACTTAAAATATAAGCAATGGTAGGTTGACGGCTTAAAAAATAAGCGATCGCACACCAAACCCCTACCATGACAAAAAATATACTTAGAATGACTCCCAAGCTGGCAAGATCATGACCAGCGAATAGAGGGATATATATACTAATATTGTCACCGCCATTAGCGATCGTTATTGCTGCTACTTTATAAGTTTGGGGATGCAAAACACTCAAAATAAAAGATAATACCGGGTTAGTAGGTGTAGACTGATTAAAATCATTGCTGACTGTCTGAACTGTTATAGTTTCTTCTTTTCTAGATACTAATTGCTGAAGACCAATTGCTATTGGTAGCAGTCCTAGCAATCCTATCCATTCTCGCTGGATAACCAATCCACCAAAAAATCCTGGTAAACTAGCGATGATAATGGCTACAAAACCTAGATATTGACCGAGTAAGATATGCCGGGGGCGAAAATTAACATTTACCTGTGAAAAAAGTATTAACAAGATAATGATGTCATCTATGTTAGTGGCTATGAAGGCAATTATCCCTTCACTGAAGGTTGTCCCTAACTTACTCATGCTGGATTTTTATAACCTACGATTTATCACCATACCAAATTAACCTTATAGCAGTCCTATCTGATTTGTGAAAATCGCAAGGCTCAGATACCCGACTTCTCTAAGAAGTCGGGTATCTCATTGTTTAGGAATGATTTAGGATTGCTACAAAACCATATCAATATTTCTCTTAAAATATGAACGAGTTATTTACTGCAATTACTACAGGGGCGATCGCGTTCATTGCCACTAACATTGATGATATTGTCATTCTATTGTTGTTTTTTTCTCAAATAAATGCTAGCTTTCGCCCTCGGCATATAGTTGCTGGTCAGTTTCTAGGTTTTACGGTTCTGTTAATCCTTAGTCTTCCTGGTTTATTTGGTGGGTTAGTTTTGTCAAAAAGCTGGATTGGATTACTTGGTTTACTACCAATGTCCATAGGTATCAGTAGCTTAGTGAATCGGGAAGAAGATTTATCAAAAGAAGTCGTAGCTGTAACAGAAGAAGCTGAAGCACCAACAATTGCTAGTTTTTTTTCTCCCCAAACTTATAGCGTGGCAGCCGTTACAATTGCCAATGGTAGCGATAATATTAGTGTCTACGTACCTTTATTTGCTAGCAGCAACTTAGAGACTTTTTTAGTAATTATCGGAATATTCTTTCTATTATTAGGAGTTTGGTGCTACGCTGCATACAAATTAACTAACAACAGAGTCATAGCTGATGTATTGACTCGCTACGTTAATATTTTTGTGCCTTTTGTTCTGATAGGGTTAGGCGCTTTTATTGTATTAAAAAGTGAAGCTTTGAGCTTAATAAAGCTAGCTGCTAGTTGTTTCTGTTTGATGATTTTGGTGAAAAATAATCAAAGTGTCGGTCAACCACCCACCACTAATCGGAGTACCGATATAGTGGGGGCTTGCAAGAGCCTAGTTGACCAGTCTAAGTGTTAAATCACTACATTTAAGGCAAGTGTTCAAGACCTACCGGGGGATGCGAAGCTAGTCCCCCG
>NZ_JBTYKD010000331.1:0-11017 GCF_054880495.1 Nostoc sp. | reverse complement strand
ATGCCAAAGTTCAATATGGGCATCCATTAGGGTAGGCTTTTCTGGACTCCACAGCAATTCGTTGCGGTAGTCGTCGATACCTGGATCGGAAAGGGAGATCCGACGGCCAATTTCTTTGTTAAACACTTCATAAGTATCGTTTGCCAGCACGGTATTGCCAATGCTCAGTTTTACCTTGATTTGGATACTTGGATACCATCAGGGGCATCACCTGCGATCGCAGCATAACAACCAACTTCCCACCGCTCGAAATCGGGACTCCACCGGATGTGATCGATGTAAGTTCTACCCACACGCTCAATCCAGACTGTTTGCCAAATACCACTCGTGCGAGGATACCAAATACTGTGCGGTTCCAATTGCCAATCCTGCTTTCCTCTAGGCTTGGCAAGGTCACAAGGATCATCCTGGGCCCCTAACTCCTAATTCATAACTCCTAACTAAATTGTCAACGTCCGCCAGGTTTGTTGACCAACTATTCCATCCACACCTAAATTCTGCTGATTTTGAAAGGCTTTGACAGCAGTCTCTGTCAGTGCGCCATAAATCCCATCCACTCTAACGGCATAACCGTTAGATACTAATAGCTGTTGTAAGACTCTGACAGCAACACCAGAGCTACCGAAGTAAAGAGTCGGCAGTTGGCTACTAAACTTCTGGAATCGTCCTGTAGCCTTTGCACTGATACCTTCAGACTGAGAATACTTCTTAGACTCACCTAAGTTAGAAGAAGCTAGTCCCGGATTCTTTTTGCTGATTTTCTTAAGTATATGTTCTTTCTCTAGTGCGATCGCTGAGAGAGAAGCCTGAGAAATCTTATCTGTCTGCATGAATTCAGGTGGTGTGACTTGAGCCGTTATCTTTAGCTGACTCTGTTTTGACTGGGTTACGTCATTTTCCATCTGAAATAATTGCTGCTGTGGCAAATTAGCCTCAGATGCTTGTCTTATTGTTAAGATGCTCGTCATCATCAGGCCAATTTCAGTCATTGTAGTTCATTTTACTTTAACCAATATTTCTTTTAACCTACAACATTGCTGCTGTTCGGGATAGTGCATCTTGACCAAATAAAAAAGTCAATCGCTGATTACGAAGAGTTGTAAATACTGAAAAAATTTTTACCTTTTCTCATCTCGCCATAAAGCAATACCGCCTAATAAACCAGTGATATTGGGGATGAGTTTGACATTTAATGGTAGCTGGAAATTCACTCTCACAGCTTCCCCACCGCCAATGTAAAGGTAATCATAATTAAACAGATGTTCCAAGGATGCAATCGCTTTTTCTAAACGCCTATTCCATCTTTTCTCACCAATTTTTTCTAACTCTGCACGTCCCAACTGCTGCTCGAAAGTCTGTCCTTTGCGAAACGGATGATGCCCCATTTCCATATTTGGCACCAGCTTACCATCCACAAATAAAGCCGAACCAAACCCCGTACCCAGAGTAATCACCAATTCTACACCTTTAAGAGCGATCGCCCCAAGTCCCTGCATATCTGCATCATTGATTACCCGTACAGGCTTGTTTAAGTGTTTTAATAATGCTGTTTCCAAATCAAATCCGATCCAATCTGAATGTAAGTTTACGGCTGTTTCCGTGACTCCATACTTTACCACACCGGGAAAACCGACCGAAACGCGATCAAATTCACCTTGAGCGGCTGCCAACACAACAATTGCATTAATTACAACCTCTGGTGTCGCAGGTTGGGGTGTATCTAAACGCGCTCTTTGCGTTACAGGATTCCCCGTAATATCCAAAACCATAGCCTTAACGCCACTACCGCCAATATCAACCGATAGGGTAAGAATCGATCCATTTTCTCCAACCATTGAGTTACATCCTTCTTAGTGCTTGCTTCCTGCTTGTTACTTCGTTATTATGCTCTGCTACATCTGATAATATGCAGAAATTTGGAGAGTCTTCACATTGAGGGCGAGTAGCGCAGGGATTGACACGTTTTACTCAAAGTTAAAAATACAATATTATTAGATGCGGGAGAGCATCCAGATTTGCTAATGTAGGAATAATGGAAATAGTGCTGACGTAGCTGCTTAAAATCTAGCGGGCAGCAAATTTCTATTAAAACTAATATAAGAGAAAAAATTATGACGGCCTTTGAACCCAAGAGCCTCCGCTCTTATAGCCAAGAAGATGTACACCAAATTTTGCACTTAGCGATCGCTCGTCAAGCTGATGATAAAGACACAGAATTTTCTTATGAGCAGATATTAGAAATTGGTGCTGAGTTAGAAATTTCACCTGAGTCTTTAAAATTAGCAGAACGTGATTGGTTAGTACAACAAGGCCAAGTGCAACAGCGAAAAGCTTTTGATGCCTACCGCATCAAAAAATTTCAGAAGCGTCTAGGCAATTATATAATTTTCAATGGATTTTTGATACTAGCCGATTTAATCACTGGCGGCGGAATTTCTTGGTCGCTGTACATTTTACTATTCTGCGGATTGCCTGTAGGGCTGGATGTCTGGAATACCTTTCAAACCAAAGGCGAAGAGTATGAAATGGCATTCCAGAAGTGGAGCCGTAACCATCAGATTAAGAAAACCATCAGCACAGTTTTGAATAAGTGGTTTAAGGCATTACAGGCTTAGTAGATTTGCTGGCGTAACCCTCACCCCTACTATTAGACAAGGAAGCTACGCCTAGCCTCTGGTAGAGAAGCTGTTCGTAGACATTGCTAATTCAAAGATAAAACCCCGTATGGTATATATAACGGCTGTGCGTCCCTACTTATAAGTAAGCTGTTATGTATACAACTTGCACAATCAGGGCGGGCAAGATGCCCACCCCACAACCATGTTGAAAAAATATTAGTGCAAATTAAAGGCGTAACAGCTTATTTCAGTTTTTCGTGAGCAGCTAAAATAATTTTTTCGGTTTCTTCCCAGCCAATACATTTATCAGTTACAGAAATACCATATTTTAATTCTTCTTGTTTACCAGTAATTGGTTGACTACCTTCATACAAATGCGATTCCAGCATCATCCCAACTATTGATGTGTTGCCATCCAGTATTTGCTGAACAATATTTTCTAAGACAGCACCTTGTAATTTGTAATCTTTATTGGTATTGCCGTGGCTACAGTCAATCACAATTCTCGGTGGTAAATTTGCCTGTTTTAATTTCTCTTCTACCAGTTTGACATTTGCTGGATCAAAGTTTGGCTGACTACCACCCCTTAAAATTACGTGACCGTAGGTATTACCTTTAGTTTGAAAGACGCTAACCTGTCCGTTTTGATTAATTCCTAGAAAATTATGGGGGTTTATAGCTGATTGTAGGGCATTCAAAGCTACTTGAATATTGCCATCAGTACCGTTTTTAAAACCCACAGGCATCGAAAGTCCACTTGCCATTTCGCGGTGAGTTTGTGATTCGGTCGTGCGTGCTCCAATAGCAGACCATGTAATCAGTTCACTAATGTATTGAGGGATGATTGGATCTAGTGCTTCTGTACCAGCAGGTAATCCCAATTCTGTAATTTTTAATAATAGATCCCGTGCAATTAGTAAACCATTCTCTACATGGAAAGAATCATCCATATCTGGATCGTTAATTAACCCTTTCCAGCCTACGGTTGTTCTTGGTTTTTCAAAGTATACTCGCATAATTAGTCGCAGGTTATCCTGGACTCGCTCGCCCAATATTTTCAACCTTTCAGAATATTCGAGTGCTGCTTTTGGGTCGTGGATTGAGCATGGCCCAACTACTATAAATTTTCGGCGATCCTGAAAATCCAGGATATCTTCTATTTCCTGCCGATATGCTAAAACTCTTTGTTCAGCTAATTGTGTTAAAGGTAATTTTGATTTGACTTCATTGGGAGTTAACAAAACGCGATCGTTCTCAATGTTAGCGTTGTCGATATTACTATTAAATAATTTGTTGTGCATGGGGATGCTCTGGCAATTTTATATCCGCACTTCAACTCAAGAGTGTAACACAAACCCATCAAATTTTAAAATAGCCTGAAATAGCCTGTTTTCTGCTTGACAAATTTCTCATTGGACTGTACCTGAGTAAGATAATAACTGAAAAAGGGAGAAAATATTCCCCCTTTTTCTTTGCTATTGGACTACTGACTGCGTGCTAGTATATATCATTACTGCCATACAAACACTTTGGCTTCGTATGGACCCAAGTCAATTATGATGCCATCATCACCAGCTTCTACATCATAATTGGCTGTCCACTCGTGCCATGTACCAGGGCTAGAAAAGTTAGGAACATGATAGCCAGCTAGGAAGTTTTCTGAGAAATTTGCGATTACGACTACACGAGAACCTTCATCATTCCAACGAGTATAAGCTAATACTTTCGCCTCTGGATTTTCGTGGATAAAATCAATATTTTCTGTGTAGAGGGCATGATTATTTTTACGCAGGTTGGTTAAGCCTTTGTATGAATCAAATAAACTACGATTTAGATCATTACCTAACAGCGTCCAATCAATTTTAGATGATTCAGGTTGTTTAGGTTTATATTCCCCAAATTCCTCTCCCATCCAAATCAAAGGTACGCCAACAGCAGTCATTAGGATGGCTACTCCTAATTTAGCCCGTCTAAAGGCTTCTTCGTTAAAAATCTCACGGTTTCCCAATTCAACCATGACATGGTTATGATCGTGGTTGGTGAGGTAATTTATTACATTTGTCGCACCCAAGAAACCTTGGCGCTTGCAGTCAATAACATCTTTTAGACGCTCTAAATCAAATGTATCGCCGCAGATATGTTCTAGAATACAGTGATAAAAACTGTCATGCCAGCAACCATCCATTGGCCCATCTAGATTGGTAATGCTGGTATTTTCAGGAATGTGTTCTGCAATGTTGTAAAAAGGCTTCATGCTAGCAGTTTTTTTGGCTTCTTGAACAATCCAGTGCATGAAATCGTAGTTAGCAATTTGCCTTGCTGCATCATAGCGAATACCATCAAGATGATATTCCTGAATCCAGAAACGGATTGTATCACCAATAAATTTCCGCGCTGGATGAATCTCTAATTTTTCGTCATAATGTTCATAATTAAACTCAGGGCCCCAGTTATTATCAGGGTCACGCGGAGCATGATGATACCAATAATCGTGGTCAATTTGTGTTAACGGAGCAGATGCTTCTGAGTGGTTATAAATCCCGTCAATGATTATACGAATGCCTCTGCCATGACACTCGTCAATCAATTTTTTTAACTCAGCAGTAGAACCATAACTAGATTCTGTTGCAAAAAAGTGACGGGGGTTATAACCCCAACTATAATCACCAGGATATTCTTTAAGTGGCATCAACTCAATAGCGTTGATTCCGAGTTCACACAAATAATCTAACTTTTCAATGACGTGTTTGTACTTGCCTCGTGCATAAGGATCATCTTCGCCACCAGAAAAGTCACCGACATGCAATTCATAAATTACCAATTCCCGGTCAGCAGGTAAAGGTTTATCATCATGTTGCCAAACATAGCTATCAGTAATCCTTTTGCCATCTTTGACCTGGATTACACCGTTATCTTTTCCACTTAGTTCATCAATATCAGTTGCATAAGGATCTGTGACATCAACCCATTGTTCTGGTTCAAAAAACCATGAATTAGTCTGAACGCGGAATTTATATTTATAAACACCGTCTTCTAGTTCAACACTTGTACGAAAATAACCATCATCACCTTTTTTCATTGGAATTTCTTGCCAATCAGAAAAAGAACCAATTAATGCGGCTCCTTTGTTGTAAGGTGCAAATAAATTAAATTCAATTGGCTTTGCCATAGAAGTGTTTCTAATATTAAGGGTTGATACTAATATTCTCCAATGCTAAATTGAATTCGCAAATCGCTCTAGAGAAAGAATTAGATAAGGAGTGCTTCTATCTTCAGGAAGAATTTATTAATTGTTTATAAAAATTAACTGGTTTCTTTTAATTTTTGGCTTTTTATAGCATTTATTAATTGACTAAAATACCGATTTACTGTAGTACCGATTTTGACTATAAAATTACTAATTTTAAAATGCTATTACATCTAACTGCAAAAATTCAGTAAATAAATCAATAGTTTTTTATTAAATAAAAATACAGCAGATATTCCGTAAAAATAGGATATTATTTGCTAAATATCTGCTGACAAGATTACTCAATTTTTTCGTTGGTTTGTTGCAGATAACTTAACAACCAATTCGCCGCCGTCGCTCTGCGAGTTTGGCGAGGCCCAAATTCACCAATTTTGTAACCTTTGAAACCGAGTTTTTCTTTTAGCATTTGTTTATTTTCTACAGGAATGGAACGAGTCAACTTGACTGTTGCGGGGCGAGATTCAATGAAATCTGGTGGTTGTGGGTACTCATTCTGCCATTCTGGTGCAACTTCGCTAGTGTCCCATTGTGCAATTGAGGAATCAAAGCGATAGCCTAAATAATGCCATAGCAATTCGTTAACTGTGGCATCATCCAGTTTCTCGTGAAGAATTGCCCAAATTGTTTCTATATTGAGTGGTGGCAGGTTAGACATAAACAATTCAAAAGTATTACGAATTACGCGAAGCGGTACTAGTATTAAACAAACTACTAAAGTAACTCTAAATAAGCAGATTCGCCAACTCAACAGGAAGATTATGAGAATAGGGGATCTGTTCAGAAATATAATCGGTGGCAATCAGAAAGGATGTGATCAAGAGTGGGATAATCGCGATCGCTAGTACAGAAATCACACTGAGGAAGACAAATACCGCCAGTACAGATATCGCAGCGATGACGAAAACCGTGATTAATTTTGCGAGTTAGAGTTAAAAACAGGTTGTGTATACACAAACTAGGTAGACTGGAAATGGTAAAGATTAGACCAGTTTATGCAGAATTCCACAGCACTGCCAAATATCATCCGCGCCCATGTATTCATTTCTGGCCGAGTCCAAGGAGTGGGATATCGCTACGCCACTGTGGATACAGCTAGACAGTTGGGATTAACCGGTTGGGTGCGGAATCTCGCCGATAGTCGGGTAGAAGCAGTCTTTGAAGGGGCGCGAGAGGTTGTAAATGAAATGGTTCGCTGGTGTCACTCCGGCCCCCCTGCTGCTGTGGTTAAAGATGTTGTGGTTGAGTATGAAGTACCGGAAGAGTTGCGGGGATTTGAAGTTAAGCGGGGTAAATAGTTTAGGAGTTAGGAGTTAGAAGTTATACCGTTTCTTTGTGAGGCTGCGCCAAACCCTTTTAACTTCTTTCTTTCTTTGTGACGGCAGTTGCTATAACGGGGGGAACCCCCGCAACGCCCTGCCTCTCCTTTGCGTCCTTCTCTACGAGACGTTGCGCGAATGCGGTTCGTTTTTCTTTCTTGTACTTAAATATGGTTTAGCGCATCTTCATACAGAATTGGTATTAGGAGTTAGGAGTTAGAATATCTTCCATTGTGTCTCCTGCTTGTTAGCTTATCAGATTACGCTGACCTGATTGCTGGTGAATGTTCGATCGCGACACCGAATGGTGAATTAAGATTCAATGCCACTGAACCACAGCCAGGAAAATTTACCTTTGAATCAGCAGATGCGATCGCTGATTTCTGCCAAAAGTATAATATGGAATTGCACGGGCATACCCTTTTCTGGCACATGGGAAAACCACACCTGTCAATAGGGTTTGAGACGCACTAACCCTGTGCCATGTATGAATTGTTTGTAAAGTTATTCAATTAAGTCTTTTTACGTAATATGATGTTGAATATTAGATTACTAATCAGTATTTGCATCAGTAATAACACCAAAGTAAGTTAACCAAAAAATGGAAAGCCTCTAAACAAGGGAGAAAATTGTGAGTAATCCTGTTTTTGCTGTCAGGATAATATCAAGCAACATCAGTTAACATTGCGACTGATAAAACTATTAGTTTGCTTCAGATATTGAACAACCTCAACAAAAAGGCATTAGCTGCTGACAATTAATGCAAATATTACCATCGGGAAGTAGACTACAGCACTACTGCCGGGAAAATAGTGAGAAAAATCTGCTGTAAGTAAATCATCTTTCTTTTTTCTTATAAAGGCAGTAATCCAGAACTAGCTGGCAAAATCGTCAATGAAGTTATCGACAATTAAGTGGGTGGAAAAGAGTAAACAGATTGTGGGTGCCGATGGCGCGTAGCATCATCGTAATTTATTCTTTAACCTTTGTTTACATAATCTTGCTTATTTATTTCCACCCACTTAATACTGTTAAATAGCCCATTCCAAGTTGTTTGGAGTAAAATCGAATGCAGCGAAGATGTGATCTCAACCGGAAACGTTCAAAACGACGCAAAATCCACTGCTTAATTGATGCTTCCTATTTAGATAGCGTTAGCCAAAAATATCTCTTATTTGCCGAACTCTCGGTTCAGCTCCAACAACGTGGAATTAGTCGCAAGACTGCTTTATTGTTGCTATCGAACAAGTCCACTGTCCCTCTGAAGGACGAGTGGTTAGAAGCTTTTTGGTGCAAAATATGTAATAAAACTCAATGGTATCATGTTCGCAAAACAGGAAAGCACACGTATGATCTTTCGATCGCACAGCAAGAACTGTGGCAACAGGTACAGGGTGTAGTGAATCCAGATGGTAATCAGTCAGTTAGTGAGTTTACCCGACGGCAGTCGCGGACATTGGGAAGTTCAGCAATAAAAGACTTTAATTTCATTAAATAGTAAACCACAACTGCTGAAAACTGCTTAGGCCAATCAGAAAAATACAAATGGCATATTCAAGGTATTGGGTTGGATTAATTGGCATATTGATGGGAATTGTGGCCGGCTTTCTCATTGGAGTTAACCCTCTCTATGTCGGTCTAATTCTATTCGTTCCTGCATTTATTATCTTCTTTTTCAAAAACTTTGAGCTGACTGTTATTGGGCTTTTAATACTACGAAGTACGCTTGATCCTTTTTCAGACCAAGGACTGACTGGTGCATTTGCGATTGGGATTTCAGCCTTGACGCTAATCTATGTGATTGTTCGCCTTTTATCCAAACAGACTGTACATATCGACAGTTTCTGGTGCTTTTTTGCAGGATGGTTAGTCATTCAAGGAATATGGGTTGTTCTGCTTCCTTTAGGTGGCTTAGGATTGGGTAGCGAATATTTCTCAGATGCGGCTCGTGAGTGGGTACGAGTTTTGTCTTGGTTGATGTCTTACCTATTGACACTTCAGTTGAAAGAACGGTTGCATCCGGAGCAAATCGTTAACTGTCTCTTTCTCGCGCTGGTTATCCCACTCTCAACAGCCTTTCTGCAACTTGTCGTTCCTGGTCAGTTTTTGCCATCGTTTCTTGCGGTTAATCCTAATCAGCATGATTTTCGCATTAATGGAACATTAGGTTTAGCAAACACATTTGTAACCTTTTTAATTTTTTTCATCGGCTTAGTTTACTGGAAACTTAGCATTGCCCAAAAACGCCTTCCTTGGTTTCTTTTGCTTGGTATACTCGTGTTTTATTTGGTAACTACTAAGGTATTAGTAGGTATTGGGATGCTGGTAGTTTTGATTGCTACACTGGTCATTCCTCGCCTAAATTTTGCCAAAACGTTTGGAGGAATTTTATTGCTTGCTGTCATGGTTGGGTTATTTGCGAGTACTGATTACGGCAGAGAACGCCTAACTTCTATTACACAAACTCCATTGCTCAATCCAGATATTGATGTATCGCGTGCCGTCTTGCTCGCTGCGTCCGATGACAATAGCTTTAATTGGAGAATTGCTCAATGGACTTCACTCGTCGGGCACTGGCAACATTTTCCCCTGCTTGGCTATGGACTCCAAACAACAAATTCTTTTGGACCTATGTTTGCTTGGGCACATAATGATTATGTTCGGGCACTAGTTGAGGAAGGAATTGTAGGTCTGGTTCTATTTCTTTTGTTTTTGGGTGTACAACTACTGCGACTGCTGCAAATTATTCGCTCTCCCTTGAGCGAACCTTCACAAAAACAGTTTTGTTCAGTTTTATTCGCTTTTCTTTTAGCAGCAATGGTTGGAATGTTGACCGAAAACGTCTGGAGTCATACAGCACTTTTCTTCTACTGGTTTTCAATGTTAGCGATCGCTTCTTGGAATTGGAGCAAGTTGCCACTTAGGTCAGATTCAAGCACAGTATTACGTTCACCGCACTTTCAGTAGAACAAACCCTACTTCTGGAATGACATATTCCTGCATTTGAGGGCGTACTACTGCTTCTATTTTTGCCAAACTTGTAATTTGCTCACCCAACTACTCTGTTGGTTACAAAGAGAAAACTCCTTTTGCAAAAACTGTCTGTACGTGTCGGCAAATTTTAAAAGTTGAACCAGCTTTATGGTTGTTTGTCGATTTTGAAGGTGTGGAACCGACAAATAATTCTGCCGAGAGAGGCATACGTCCTGCTGTTATATGCCGACGTACCAGTTTTGGCTCCCAAACAAAAGCAGGTAGTACTTTTGTGTCCCGGATGTTAACTGTTGTCACTTCCCTCAAGTTTCAACGTCGCAATGTATTGGAGTTTATGGCATCAGCTGTGGGTGCCCAACGTAATGGTACTGAAACTCCTTCTTTATTGCCTTCGTGTGAAAGCGGATAACGAGCAAGTCATAAATGCTGCATAGGGAGCAATTGCTCATACAAATAAAGCCCTTGGGTTCGCGCACAATCAAGGGTGTGCCTTACTGTGAGCAAGACCGCAAAGTATATTAACGATCGCTAATACCTTAAACAAACCAAATCAGAATATTTTGGCGAAAACTTTTTACACCTATACACCCCTGTACTATCTCGTAACATCAATCAAAAATTCAATCAGATTTCATTTTTTTAGGTTTGGATCTTTGTGCTTACTACTTCTTATAGTCAAATAGCTACAACGTTTATGTTGAGTGGTGCGCCGCAGGCATACCCCCTGAACGGTTACGGTGTTTTTGTGCAGTATTTTTGCTATTGCACGAGAATATTCTCTTACTTGTTGTTCTTCTTCGGGAGTCATGGATGCACCTGGTCTTGATGAGTTTATTATC
>NZ_JBTYKD010000330.1:0-2277 GCF_054880495.1 Nostoc sp. | reverse complement strand
GACGAGATAAAAAGCCGCCGAGAAGATGGCAGCCCCCAGCAGCGTGCAAGCTGGCAGCGTCAGCACCCACGCGAGTATGATGTTGCGGATCGTATTCGCTTGTAGACCAGAACCATTCGCCGCCATTGTGCCTGCCACACCAGACGACAATACGTGTGTGGTACTAACTGGTAGTCCAAAGCGATCAAGAGTACCAATTGTTACGGCTGCCACTATCTCAGCAGCAGCGCCCTGACCATAGGAAAGGTGCTGTTTACCAATCTTTTCACCTACTGTTACAACGACACGTTTCCAACCAACCATTGTGCCAATACCTAGTGCGAGGGCGACGGCTGTTTTCACAAAATTGGGAATGAACTTGGTCTGTCCATCCAACAGTTTCTGGTAGTTCACAAGCGCCTGCTTTTCTTGAGGATCAGTCAACTGGTTCTGCTTATTCAGCTTCCCAATTGCTGAAGAGATAAAATACATATTGCTACGTAGCACGCGGCGATCATTACTAGCAAAAGCTTTGAAACTCGTCTTTCCAGACAGGCTATTTGCCATCTCCTGACTCTTGTTAGATAGTGCTGCAAAGGTTTTGTCGCTAGCTTTGCCTTGCTCCCCGAGGAAGTTCGTCAGCTCATTGGTTGTATCTTGACGACTTAGGGAAATTCTGGGCGCGTGGTGTTCGATGACTGGCATCACAGAGCTTGATGCAGCAGCTAACTGAGCGATGGTCGCGGCATTGGTATTCAAGTTTAGGGAAAATATACCTGGCAGGATGCCGACCAGGATCAGCACGAGAAGACCCATTCCTTTTTGCCCATCATTTGAACCATGAGCAAAGCTGACGCTAGTACAGGTCAGGATTAATAAACCCCTGATCCAAGGTGGCGGTGCTTTCTTTTGATCTGCTGGCTGGTAAAGCTCTGGCTTTTTGAGTAGCGCCTTGGCTAGTAATAGTAGCAGTCCTGCGGCGCAGAATCCGATAATTGGCGAAATCAGCAGAGAGATGAAAACTTGCTTGACTTGCTCCCAGTTGATGCCCTGGCTTAAACTATGGCCTGGCGAGATTACTGAATGCGCTAAACCAACTCCCATAATCGCTCCAACCAAGGCGTGGGTACTCGAATTTGGTAATCCCAAAAACCAAGTTCCGAAGTTCCAAATAATGGCTGAGATCAGAAGAGAAAAGACCATTGCATAGCTAGGACCCGATCCAACATTAATTACCAACTCAACTGGCAGCAACGCCACGATGCCAAAAGCGACTGTCCCTGCTGACAGCATCACACCAATCAGGTTCCAAACCCCCGACCAGACGACGGCATAGGATGGTTTTAACGAATGAGTGTAGATGACTGTAGCAACTGCGTTAGCAGTATCGTGAAAACCGTTGATCGCTTCAAAAAACAGCGCCAGTCCCACTGCCAACACTAAAAAGAAAACAGTACCTACTGTTATGGACTCTCCAAAAAACTCCATATAATATTATCCACGTTGGGCAATATGTAACATTCATTAATACTAAACAACATAGTTTTATAATTTAAGCCAACATTAAAATGAGGTTAATTTTTGTTCAAGATAGGTACAATCGCTTGCACCAAAGATGCTGCCTAATCCGGCTAAAACTCCTACTGAAACCTTTCCAACCGACTATGCTTTGCTTTAGTAGATTTGTAAAATTGTATCTCATGTATACTTTTAAAAGCCTTCCTTCGTGATTGACTGAAAAGTGTCTAGTAAAATTTTTCAACTCGGAAAAGGAGTTTTGATGAGCAAATTTACCAAAGCAACAGGATTTCTCAATCATCATCGTTTCAAGCATTCTCTGGGCGCACCACTAATTCGAGTAGTTGGGAAGATTGAAAAATTGTTTGAGGCTCCAGAAAATCATCATGGTGCGAATCACCAACACTTAATTTTAAGCAATATTCAGGTTGAGCATACTGAGGGATTTCCAGAAGGACTGGAAGTGAGCAATGAAATTTTTGTGGCTATTCGCTTCGGCGATAATGAAGGGTTAGTAGATCCAGTACCATTCATCGCAGGAGAACTAGCACGGTTACAGGGTGAATACATAGACGCATCTATTGCCTATGCGACTGAGGATAATCCCGGTTTGTCTGTACTGCATTTTACTCATCATCCAGTGGGTTTTGTAGAATTTCCCATTCGTAGCCAAGATTCACATGGGCCAATTTACACCTAAATAAGTTGCAGTTGCCTCTAGGAAGTAAATTTTCTAGAGGCAACTGCAATAGAGGATTAATCTTTTGTAACTAAAGGCTG
>NZ_JBTYKD010000329.1:0-8541 GCF_054880495.1 Nostoc sp. | reverse complement strand
CGCTTTAGAATGGCGATTTCCAGCCCAAAGGCAGTTGGGAAAACTCGGCTGGAGAATGCGGTATAAAATGGGGAACAGGGGAGCTAGCTGCATTTGCGTTTATCTGGTGCTGACAACTTTTTGTAGGTGTTGCTTACGAAACTGCGATATCTGCGACGGGCTATTTCGTTCTAGACATAAACCGCCCAGAACTAAAGTTCCGGGCTAATAACTAAAGTCCGTTAAAACGGACTATAACTTTTTCTCAGTCGTCTTGAGACGACTTTCGCTATTAGACTCAGAATTCATTCTGAAGCGGGCTAGATGAGAATGAAATAGCCCTGCTTCCACTTCAGAACTCGGCACTTGCACCTCAGAACACGAAATTCCGTGCTTGGAACTCGGCACTTGCACCTCAGAACACGAAACTCCGTGATTGGAACTCGCCACTTGCACCTCAGAATACAAAACTCCGTGCTTGGAACTCGGCACTTGCACCTCAGAACACAAAACTCCGTGCTTGGAACTGGGCACTTGCACGTTACAGCAGTTTTCATGTATTTGAACCACATCTGTCGTAGGGGCACAGCATGCTGTGCCCCTACCGCGTGTTTTACCAAGAAGATGCAGAGAGTAGGGACGCTTTGTAACAAAATCTGTAACAGAAATACTATTTGAGCTAACACTCGTCTAGATTGATGACAAATCTACGGGGAATCCCTGAATGAAAGGGTAATGTTGCTCAAAGATATACGAGATTATCAAATTCTATTTCTGGGCTTGTTCCTAATCTTGGGAATCGGTACACGAGATTGGACGCTGCGACCAGAGTTAATTGGGATAGCGATCGCCACAAGTCTTACAACCCAATGGATTTTGTCATGGATAACAGGCAAAGAACAAATCCCCAATCTTCGCAGTGCTTTAATTACATCTTTGGGACTGAGCTTACTGTTGCGGGCTGACCACTGGATGACTATGGCAATAGCCGCAGCAATTGCGATCGCCAGCAAATTTATTTTTCAAGTTGGTGATAAGCATTTCTTCAATCCCGCCAATTTAGGGATCATTTCCGCTTTGATTCTGACTCCCGATGCTTGGGTTTCGCCGGGACAATGGGGTGAAGAGTGGTGGTATGGGCTATTATTTGTCGGTACTGGCGGCATGATTTTGCAGCGCGTTGGCCGCTGGGACACCACAGCAGCTTTTTTGGGTGCCTACTCCTTGCTGGAAGCAATTCGCAATCTCTGGCTGGGTTGGACTTGGGATGTTTACTGGCATCGATTAATGAGTGGGTCTTTGCTGCTGTTCGCTCTATTTATGATTACAGATCCGCGATCGATCCCCAATTCCCGAATTGGGCGGGTAGTTTGGGCAGTTTGCATCGCCGGATTAACTTTTATCCTGCGAAATTATTTTTTTGTTTCCACCGCAGTCTTCTGGGCGTTGTTTGCCCTTGCGCCATTGACCATCCTGCTAGATGTTCTCTGGTTAGCCCCACGATTTTCTTGGCAAGAGACAGATGAGGCAGAACTCCTGTACAGACGGGATTAATCGCCTCTCTTCAAACTCAGCACTAAAAAAGATAGAGGTATAAAATGAGATTTTTTCGACTCTTAACGCCATTCTTGTTGCTAATCGTAGCTGTTTTGTGCTTTGCACCCGCAGCTTGGGCATTTTGTGGATTTTATGTAGCCAAAGCTGATACAAAACTATATAACAAAGCTTCTCAGGTTGTGATTGCGCGGGATGGCGATCGCACCGTCATGACAATGGCAAACGACTTTCAAGGCGAAGTGAAAGATTTTGCAATAGTAATACCTGTGCCAACGGTGCTGCAAAAAGAGCAAGTTCATGTGACCCAAGCGAAAATTATTCAGCGCCTAGATGCCTTTAGTGCGCCGCGATTGGTAGAATATTTTGACTCAGATCCTTGTGCTGTAAGTGATTCGGTAGATCGACCTGCTCCAGTATCTAGAGCAGGCGCAGTCAATGAGGAACCTAAAAAGACAAGCGATCGCAGTTTAGGTGTGACAATCGAAGCACGTTTTAACGTCGGTGAATATGACATTTTGATCCTCAGTGCTAAAGAATCTGGCGGACTGGAAACTTGGCTTAAACGCAATGGCTACAAAATCCCTAGAGGGGCAAAACAGTTACTTCAGCCTTACATTCGCTCCTCAATGAAATTCTTTGTTGCCAAAGTCAACTTGGATAAATTTGAGAAATCTGGCTATCAGTTCCTGCGACCGCTACAAATTTCCTACCAGTCACCTAAATTCATGCTGCCAATTCGTTTGGGCATGATCAATGCCACAAAAGAGCAAGATTTGATTGTCTACATCCTCTCGCCCCAAGGACAGGCAGAAATCACTAACTATCGGACAGTGAAAATACCCTCTGATGCAAACATTCCCTTGTTTGTCAAAGATGAATTTGGTGAATTCTACAAATCCATGTTTCAAACTGCCTACACCAAAGAAGATAGAAAAGTTGGTTTTTTGGAATACGCTTGGGATATGGGTAGTTGCGATCCCTGTGCTGCCGATCCCCTGACTCCAGAAGAACTCAAGCAAGCAGGCGTATTTTGGCTAGATGATAATTCTTCAAGTAATATGCTAGTACCCCGTAGCTTTCGTCGTTCCTCTTTTAGTAGTAACGTTTTCATCTCCAGATTGCATATCCGCTACACCCGCGACAAATTCCCTGAAGACCTGATGTTTCAACAAACTGCTAATAGTGAATCTTTCCAAGGGCGTTATGTTTTGCAACATCCGTTCCAAGGTGAACTCAAGTGTCAGGCGGGTAGAGAATATAAGCGGTCTTTGCCCAAGCGTTTTGAACAAGAGGCGCAGACTCTAGCTAAGTTAACCAACTGGAATATCCAAGATATTCGCCAGAAAATGCAGATGAGTGTAGGAAATGTCACATATTCCTTGTGGGAAAGTTTCTTATCCTGGTTTGGATTGAACTGGTGATGGTAAGAACATGACTGGATCGCACGTTTAATTTGCTTTGAAATTGGGTAGATATGAAATTCCAAAAACGAAAGCCTCGTTTTACCAACGGGGCTTTTTGGTGTGTGTCGTCAGCGTAGTTCTATCGTGTCTGACTTAAACTCTCAAAAAGGTAATTTTTTAGGGCGTTGTTATACGCAATACTAAGATATTCTTGCTTTCTTCGCCAAGATTGTCATGGTTCAATTCGATGAACAGCTACGCCGCTTAGTTACCGAAGCCTGTGGACACCCACCTGGAAGCCCTCAGCGTCAGAAGCTGCTTACGAAAATTATTCGCTTGACAGTAAGTAAACTCTGGAGGGAAAATACTTCCTACTATCAAGATGCACTACAACAAACTTGGTTGTATTTCTGCCGCAATGTTTGTGAAGGTTTGACAGGTCAAATTTATGACTCCACCTATGGGAGTGTCATTACCTGGCTGAATGCTTACCTAAAACGGAGACTACAAGACTTTTACATTAACCAAAACCGGGAACAAGCCACAACAGTCCCTCTTTGGGTTCGTCACTCTACATCGGGTGGAACAGGTGAAACTATTGACCCTGTAGATAACCTCCCAGCTAGCCCCCAAACACCTCCCATTCTGGAAAACTTGGAGATATGGGCTAGGACAGATTTTGAAGGAGAATTGCGCCGTACTTACATTAAAGGGCGTCCAGATGTGAATTGTCAGGTGTTAATTCTCAAACGACTACCCCCGGAAGTTAGCTGGAGAGAATTATCTGTGGAATTTGGGCTGTCAATTCCAACATTAAGCAGTTTTTATCAGCGCCAGTGTCTACCACGTTTGCGTAAATTCGCCGAATTGGAGGGACTTTTATAAAAAAGACATTTGGTGAAAAAGAATGTAGAGACGTAGCAGTGCTACGTCTCTACAAGGTTTCTGGATAAAGCATATTTAAATTTTGGAGATGTCTAAAGCTTATTCACTTACTTAATAGACAAAACCCAATCGCCTAAAAGTTGGTTTACTCTATCGGGTACTTCATCATGGGGACAATGACCTGCTGTTAAAAAATGTTCTGTGAGTTCAGGATAATATTGACGAAATTTTTGGGAACGTTCTCTAGCATTCATCCAAGGGTCAGCTTCTCCCCATAACATCAATAAAGGACAAGTTAATTGTTTTAGTAGCAGATCAACTTTTTCCCCTTGAGGAGTGCTAAAAACTGAAACAAATACATCCAACGCACCCGGATCGAAAGCAGGACGAGAAATTTCTTCTACTAATTGGTCTGTAATTGCACTCTTGTCAAGATAAACTTTTTCTAGAGTTTGGCGGATTACCCAACGTTGTCGCACGTATTGAAATAACAAAAACTGGGCTAAAGGTTGTTGAAGAATCCACTTAACCGAGTCACCCAGTAGTGTCTGTAAAGAAGAAGTTTGTTTAGGTGGCTGAATTTCGGATTGTAAAGCTTCAGGTTCAGATGTAGGCTGGCTTTCGCTAAAAGGCCCTGCACTATTGAGTAACACTAAACCAGCCGCACTGTCAGGACGCTGTGCTGCAACACACAAGCCAGCGTAGCCACCAAGTGAATTACCCGCTAATACTGCTTTTTGACCAATTACTTCAGTGATAAAATCATGGAGTTGGTCACACCATAAGTCGCCACTATACTGCAATTTTGGTTTTGCCGATCGCCCGAATCCCAAAAGGTCGATCGCAAATACTTCAAAATCTTGACACAATCCTGTGATATTCTTGCGCCAGTGGTCTGTGGAAGCACCAAATCCATGTACTAAAAGCAAGGGTGGACGTTGCGATTGTTTTTCTCCGGCACGCACGTAGTAAACGTTGTGTCCTCGCCACTGCCAATATTTACCAGGAGTTGGGGTTGTAGAGGAGGCTGTAGTTGCCTGCATAATCAAAAGAAATGTTAAGTAGCTTTTAATAATTAATTGTAGGCTAGTGCAAGAACGTGGGGGCAGAGAAAACAGAGGAGTCTGAGGAAGATGAGGGAGATAAAGAAGAAAAAAACTCAGAAGTTTCAGCCTTTGAACCTCGACGTTGAGCCTTTGAACCTCGACGTTGAGCCTTTGAGCCTCGACGTTGAGCCTTTGAGCCTCGACGATGAGCCTTTGAGCCTTGACGATGAGCCTTTGAGCCTCGACATTGAGCCTTTGAACCTCGACATTGAGCCTTTGAGCCTCGAAATTGCACCTTTGATGCTGATGCTTGACAAATAACAAATAAAAAATGTCAAAAGTATTAATTACAGGCAAAACTAAACTACTAGGAGTCATTGGACATCCGGTGGAACATTCGCGATCGCCAGTGATGCATAATGCCGCGCTCGCTCATTTAAAATTAGATTACGTTTATCTTCCCTTTCCCATAGCACCAGAGAATTTAGAAATAGCGATCGCAGGTTTCGCCGCTATTGGTGTTGTTGGTTTTAGTGTCACAATACCTCATAAACAAGCAATCATACCCTTACTCTCAGAAATTACACCTCTTGCTCAAACTATCGGAGCAGTGAATACTGTTAGCCGCCAAAATAATAAATGGGTAGGGACAAACACAGATATAGAAGGATTTATCGCTCCTTTGCAGACAACGTATAAACAAGATTGGAGTCAGAAGGTAGCGGTAATTTTAGGCAATGGTGGCGCAGCCAGGGCAGTTGTAGCAGGTTGTCACCAGCTAGGTTTTGCCAAAATTCATGTTGTTGGGCGTAATGTGCAGAGATTACAAGAATTTCGCAATAGTTGGAGCAATTTACCCATAAGTGAAAATTTACAAGTTCATCAATGGGAGGAACTTTCAAAGCTAATTCCTCAAGCTAATCTGCTGGTAAACACAACCCCCATAGGTATGTATCCCAAGGTTGATGAGTCGCCTTTGAGTGTAGAGGAAATAGCGAGTTTACCAAGGGGTGCGATCGCCTACGATTTAATATATATTCCTAAACCGACGCAATTTCTAGAGCAAGCAGAAAAACAAGGTGTAATTGCGATCGATGGATTAGAAATGCTAGTTCAACAAGGAGTAGCAGCCTTAAAAATTTGGTTGCAGCAGGAAACTGTACCTGTAGAAGTTATGCGCCAAGCTTTGAGACAGGATTTGGGTTTAGGTTGATGAAGAAATAATTTCAAAGGGCGGTTAGAAACCGCGCGCCAGTTGCTTCAAGTCGGCAAAGCCGCCCAACGCACTGGCTTGTCTACACAGGGAAAACTCACCTCAGTAGGTTTCAAACACTCAATTTTTCCTTAGTCTGCGGAGGCAGACTTTGTTTATATAGCCGCGAATTCCATTCGCTAGGGCTGGGCTATTGCCAACCTAAGCATTGGTGGATAGATTGTACTTCTTTGAAGTCGTTATTACCGCACTTTAATTTATGTTTGCTAAACCCAAAATGCTTTTATCATGGCTTGCATTATTACTCAGTTTTGCAAGTCTATTTCTTAGCTCTTGGATTATTCTTCCGGCTCCAAATATGTTTTTACTCACCCTAGCAGTGGGAGCGCCAGAAGTCAGTCCTTGGTTATTATTATTAAACTTACTCTCTTTATTACTTTCTTTTTTATACATCCGTCGCCGTAAATTACAACGCCTAGCTTGTATTTTAAGTTTGATAGGATTGCTAATTTGTGGATGGGTGTTAGTGAATATTCCACTAACTCAAATACAAATGGCTAAAGCGATGAAACAAGGATTGGGAGCAAATTATCTAGTGCAAATTCCAGCCCAAGTAAGCGCTAAGATGCAAACCCATCCCTTTGACTTAGTTAATTTCTTCCGGGGTATTCCATTAGGCAAAATGCGTCATCAAAAAGATATTCTCTTTGCTTCTCCTGCGGGAGTGCCTTTAAAAATGGAAGTTTACCAACCTTCAGAGGTAGGAAAATATCCAGCAGTGGTAGTAATTTATGGTGGTGCTTGGCAATATGGCAATCCTCATGCCAATTCCGAGTTTAATCAATATCTTGCTAATCATGGATATACAGTATTTGCGATCGACTATCGACACGCACCTAAATATCAGTTCCCATCTCAGTTAGATGACGTGCGTACAGCCCTAAATTTTGTTCGCAAACATGCAGCTGAATATGAAGCCGATCCAGAACGTATGATACTTTTGGGACGTTCTGCGGGAGCGCACTTAGCAATGTTAGCGGCTTATCAACCAGATGCACCACCGATTCGGGCTGTGGTGAACTATTACGGGCCTGTTAACTTAACTGAAGGATACAAAACACCGCCAAATCCCGATCCCATTCACAGCCGCGCTATTTTAAAAGCATTTATCGGTGGTTCTTTAGAAGAATTACCTAATCAGTATCAAATTGCTTCACCGATAAATTACCTAACGCACCCTTTACCGCCAACTTTACTAATTTACGGCAGTCGTGACAATTTGGTAGAAGCGCGATTTGGCAGACAAATGTATGAACGTTTACATGATTCTGGTAACACTGCGGTTTTTCTAGAAATTCCTTGGGCAGAACACGCTTTTGATGCTGTTTTCAACGGTGTGAGTAATCAATTAGCGTTGTATTATACCGAGAGGTTTTTGGCTTGGGCGTTGTTCAACCAATAATTTTATTAACATCCAGCAGCAGTCAGAGTATAAAGACTCATCAACGAGTATCAAAGACTCATTAACGGAGTTCAAAGGTGGATGAACGGAGTTCGGAGGTGGATGAACGGAGTTCAAAGACTCAATCAGATTTACTCAGCACTAGCACTCAATACTCAGCACTACTTTTGAGGCCAGCGCCAGTTATAGCGATTCCATTCGTAGATGCCTTGAATTTCATACTCAGCGCCATTGAAGAAGCGGACGACGCAATTAGTAGAGGAATCATCGCAATCGCTAATTTCCTCAACCTTAATCACCATACAAGGAAACCATTCGCGCTTACAAGGCCCATCCTCTTGCACCCATTCCCATAATGCATTGGAAGTTTCAATGCGATCGCCTACTCTCAGCTTTAATGCATCCTCAAAATAAGAATACTTATCAAAATGACATGATTCAACCCGATTGAGCCACTGTAAACCATAGCGTTTGCGAATGAATTGTACTGTTCCAGAGTCATTTTCGCGCAGCCAGTCGTTGAGTAATTGCACTTTCCAAGTGCGGTTACATTCTTCTTCATCCTTAACAAAATTTAAAAATGCTTCTAACTCTTCTGGGGTAAGTTCGTCTAAGGGATTAGCAATATTTGACATTCCAGAGCTAGAATTTCCCTGAATTTGCTCGACGACTTGCAGTAATATCTGTTTCTGCGTGTCAGTGAGAGGACAGCTTGCGGCATCACAATCATTAAAGGCTGCGAACATAGCTGCTTCAATCTCATCTGGAGTCATAAGTTAATCGCAATTGAGGGTTTATTTCCCTAATTATTACAAAAGTTAAATTAAAGTCTCCAATCACCCTGTAGTTAAATATAGAGATAAACCACGTCTATCTTGAAATCTGTAGTTCTTCGGTGATGAAAAGGATTTGCCCTCATCCCCCAACCCCTTCTCCCAGATTTGGGAGAAGGGGAGCCAGAATTTCAAAGTCCCTCTCCCAGATATGGGAGAGGGA